>NZ_SJPT01000004.1:0-159159 GCF_007860095.1 Novipirellula galeiformis
TTTGATCCGTAAAAGTGACCAGGAAGTGATGCACCGGCAACAGTCGTTCCGACTGCTTGGCGAGCCAACTCTGCGTCTTGTGCTTCTGGCAGTTGGGGCAGTGACGATTGCCACACGAGCGACCGATGAGGTGCTTCGCTTGACACTTCTCGCATTCGATCAGGACACGGCCCAACTCGCCAGTGCGGCAGCGGGTGATGGCATCCAGGACGATCCGCATGGGAAGCGGCACTCGGTTGCCAAAAGCTTGCAGCAGTGCCGGTGCGTGCTGTCGGAGGCAGCTCGCAACGGTGGGCATCGCTTAACGTCTGCGAAAGATCTGTTCGATCGTTTCTCTGGCGTTAGCCTCGGCGGTGTCGGTCAGATGCAGGTAGATCATCGTAGTCTGCAGGCTGCTATGACCGAGATACTGCTGAATGACCTTTAAGGAGACGCCTGCTTCGAGCAGATGCGTGGCATAAGAATGTCTTAGCGTGTGGATACTGACACGCTTGGTAAACTTCAGCTCCACCGCGATCTTGCCCATCGCCTTTTGCAAAGTCGAAGTCTGGATCGGGGTGTCGGCCGTAGACGATTGTTTGTGATTACGCCCCTCGGCGGGGAAGAGGAACCGTGGATGCTGATGAGTCACCCAGTGTTGCCGGAGCCAGTGAAGTGTGGAAGTCGGCAGTGGAACGTAGCGATCTTTGGCGCCTTTGCCTCGATGAATGTGAACCATCATCCGCTGGGAATCAATGTCACCGACTTGCAGGTTGCGAGCTTCCTCGAGCCGCAAGCCCATCGAGTAGGTCGTCCAAAAGAAGGCTGCAATCCGCTCGACTCGGCAGGCGTCGATGATGCGGTGCACCTGTTCGATGGTGAGTACTTCGGGCATCGTTTTGGACCGCTGCAGCTTCATCGTGGCGAGCGTCTGCCAATTCCGCTTGCAGGTTCGCGAGTAGAAGAACTTGATGCCAGAGAATGCTACTCGGATCGATCCGTAAGCGAATTGTTTTTCGTTCTTGAGGTACAGAAAATATCGCCGCAGTTCGGCTTCGGTGATTCGGTTGGGACGTTTTTCACAGTAGTCGGCGAGTTGCCGAACGGCTCGGAGATAGCCGTGCACGGTGCGTTTGCTCATGCCTGCGAGCTGCAGGTCGTCGTTCATGTTCTGATAGAGCTTGCCGTCGAAGTAGGGAGAAGCGGCAGGGAGGTTGTCGTAGTTGACCATGGTGGAACCTTGTTGAGAGGGTAAAGAAAACAACAAGGAAACATGCCTGCGCCGTGAGCACCTGCTAAACTAACGATCGAAAAACCCAACCACCCCGCCGCGATAGCGGCTTACTTGAACAATCCCGTGAACCGGAGTCGCGGAGTCGTCGTTTTTGACAATGGATAATCAATCGCCGCGACTCGGTTATCGCGGACGTTCTGGCAATGAAGAAATCGTACTCGTACTCAGGCGCAGCCGGTACTCGTACTCGTACTCGAAATGGGGCACCGATGACCGAACCAATCTTCGACCACGATCGACTCGACGTTTACCGACTGTCGATCGATTACGTCGCTTCATCGTTCGCCATCGCGAAGGAGTTAAACGGACTTCATCGTCATGCCCGCGACCAATGGCTTCGCGCCGCACAATCGATTCCGCTGAACATTGCCGAAGGCAATGGCAAACGCAGCCTCAAGGATCGAAATCGATTTCTCGATATTGCCCGCGGATCGGCATTAGAATGCGCTTCGATTCAGGATGTGCTCTTCGCAACGGACGGGCTTGGTGGCGAACAACACGGTGAATTGAAACGAACGCTCAAACGGATTGTTTCGATGCTGATGCGACTGATCGCCCGCGCTGACGCTGTCTCCGAATCCAGCGCGCGGTACAATGCTGCTGACGAGCACGAGTACCGCGATGCTGAGTACGAGTACGAGCACGAAGAACAGCCAGAACCAAGAATTGCACCGAAGGACGCGGCGCCGTTGTTCTCCAAATCAATGTCCACCGCGCGTCCTCCGTGATGTCTACCGTTCGCCAAAGCAATCTCTTTTCAAACGGTGCTGAATGCTTCACTATCTTCGAATGCTCATTTCAATCTTGTCCTTCGCGATGATTCTTCCCACGAGTGCCTATTCGGATGGACTGCTTCGTCAGTTGCCGAGCGAAGGTTCGTGGGCCACTTATCGGATGTCAGAGAAATGGGATGACGGCACCAAACGCGAAATTGACGTCACGATCAAGTCACTTGGTAGCGAGGCTGCCGAAGGGCAGCCGTGCTCTTGGTTTGAGATCGTTATGCAACTCCCGGACAAGTCCATGCGAAAAGCTTATCGGTTTCTGACGCCGAACGAGCATGTCCTTTCTGATCCTCTCGGAAAAGCCTTGCAGGTCTGGGTCCGTCAAAACGAAGCCGCACCGTTTCGGGATGAGGCGTGGGACCAATTCCTGCCTCGTCTCATGCTCATTGCGCCCGCGCGTTTCGAGAATGAAACCAAACATGACGAAACGAAGGCCGTCACATATGCTGGCAATAGACTCGAATGTCAGGTTGTGTCGGGCACGTCTACGAAGCAAGTCACTGGAAGTAAAACGATTGCGAAGTATCGCGTGCTGTTAAGCGATGATATGCCTTTTGGAGTGGCTGCCGTTACGATAGACGCGACCGTAGTGACAAACTGTGATCCAGATCCACAGGCAGAGTGCAATTTCACGAAAGGAACGGTTGAGTTTGTGGCCACGTCCACGGGGCAGAACGCTAAATCGGTTGTGCTCGTTGCGGATGCGACGAGTGGCGCACCATCGGATGCACCGGCGGACCGGTAGTTGCTATTCTCGAATGGATGCTCAACTCCCGGTCCCCGCTGATCCGGGGCGTTCTGCCACGAACAAGCCGCTGTCGGCACATCGACTGTTCCAACTATGACGCAGCTGACGAATCCATACGCTCCAAGCCGGTCGGGACCGCAGACCGAGACACGCTCGTTGCCATTGACGCAACGTAAAGCTTCGCTTGCACGTGCGTTTGGACGTGGAATACTCTGGTCACTCACACTTGCCTTGCCGGCTTTCCTTGCGCTCTATTTTGAATATTCGATTCGGCAGAATTACGAGGTGGATCCGGTGACCGGAACATTTCGGACCGACTTCACCTATCGAGATGATTTGCGATGCGCAATCCGTGCTGGAGTTCCGATCGTGATGTTCATCATGCTACCGTGGGCGGTCGTCTCGGGGATGCTGTCTCTACGCCGAACACACGTTCAAAACTGAGCCGATGTGTTAAGCTAGAAGGGCAGAACCATGAAATGCACGGGAGGACGGGTGGTCCGTTTTCTCATTTGCTTGCAAGTCGTTCGCCCGTCCTCCGTGATTTCTGCCGATATTTGGACTAGCGGCTTCTTCGTGGCGCTGGTTGCTCGGACGAATGAATGTGTGGCGAGGCATGATCACTTGCGGCGTCCCTCGAAGATTTGGCACTTCACGGATGAGGTGATACGTTGTTCCAGATCAATGACCGGGTGGGGCGGTCTCACCGGTTCCAAATATCCATCCGCATGCACGGGAGACGTCGGCGCTGTCCGGCTTGAAACCAACATCGTCTCCTCCGTCCCCGTGATGCTCGGCGTTATCGCAATCAATTCGATCAACACTTCACTTCATCTCAACCTAAAAGGTCGATCCGAATCATGACGGTTGTTCGTTGGGATCGCGTGCCATCTGAGTTTCACTATCTACGCGACGCTGTTGAGGCATGTGGCGAAACTCGCGTGACGCTCTTTGACCCGACGGTCAGACGTCATGTCCCATTAATTGAAACTGCATCTGAAGAACAACTTGATTTCATTCGATCTGCCAAGGATCAAGTCGAACGTCGCGAAGATCGATTGCAAATTGAGAAATGGTGCGAGAATCCCGCTCAAAAGCGTCCGTCCGTTCGCACGGCTATTTGGCACATCCAGGGAATGCTCTTTCTGTTCGATCAATTAGATGGTCATCAGTTAGAGGTGTTTGACGAAGACTTTGATGACGACTGATTCCCGTTTTGCGATAACCATGCGATGATACGGAGCGGCGGTGGTCGCCGTTTTGGCAATGGTTAACTCGCGCGCCGCCGCCCGCATATCGCTACCGTTCGCCAACAGACAGACCACGATGGAACAATCACTTCGCCAATGGCTGACCGAGCGCGACGAAGGTGCCATTGACGATGCGTTCTTCGAGAATGAATGTCCGCATTTCTTTGCCGTCGACTGGCGCGAAGACGATGCCGATATTGTGCGGTACTGCGCTGACTGCCTCGGCAACATCGCGATCCGGGGCGAATGGCGGGACGACACACTTGTGATCATCCGTAATGGCAACGAGACGACTGTTCCACTGGCAAATGATGAAGGCGATAGGGACGTCACGATTCGCGCCTTGAACGGCGCGCTTCAACCAGACTACGAAATCCGTTTGTTGGTGTGTTCTTACGGCGGCGATACGGCTGGATTCGCGGTGTTGGCGTCTGCTGATTGGCAATCGCTGGATGCCGAATTGTCTCAAGCCGCCAGCGAAAACTTCGTCAAACTGGCACTGCTTCCAAACATATTCACCGAAATGACTGACCAGCATCTTCCGGAAGCGGCACGCACCCGCTTCCAACGAATGCTCGAACGCAATCGGAAACCACAATCGTCGCGTCCGTGGTGGCGGTTCTGGTAGCACGAATTGCGGCGAACCATCCGATCGGGATAGGGGGCCGGATTGCTCCGGCGCCCCTCCCACACCACCGGACATGCGGGTCCGCATCCGGCGGCCCGAGCACGAGTTTTAAATCGTCATGTTGCCACGACGACTCAAGCCATTGAACAACAGCCAGCGCCACAATGAGTTGACCGAAATACGTACTTGCTCGTTCCCTTCGGGCCTTCGCTGACCGCGTGGGACAACTACGATGCCCTCTGCTGACTTCCAGTTGGCACCGAGTAACTTTCCAATGCACGGCCCTGGCTTTCGGGCAAGCCCTACTCCCAGGTACGCCTACTGGATCTCCACAGTTAAGATCGTGATCTGTCCCCGCCCAAGTGCCACATCTACCTATGCTCACTCTTCCGGTTCGGTTTCGTGGTCACATGCCCACTCACCGCGAGTCATCGGCCTCTATGTGGTTTCTGTACGTAACCTGGCGGGTCTTGGCGTGAATGTGTCTGACGACGGTTTTAGCTTTGAAGCTCGTCCGATTCGGTTATCGTTGAACTGGAACTGTTCTCGGCGGCTAACCAGATTTAGGGACACATTCGCAGGCTTCCTCCCCACGGATTGTCACCTCCGGCGCAGTTGCCGCGTCTTCCTGGCAATTCGCCTCGTACTCTCTTTCGTTAGAATTTCATTTGGTATACTGACTCCTTGAAAGAAACCGGAACTAAGTACAGGGGACTTGCACCCCACAAGATCACGCCCATGCTGGGCGTACAGGCACGGGAGCGGCGGTCGCCAGCGTTTTTAAAATCAACGTCAACTCCTGCCGCCCCGTGATGCGGGTCGTTATCCGACTTAGCTCTTATCGAAGGATCTTCCATGAATGTCGCTAAACTACTTCTGCCGCTCGTTTTTGCATCGCTAGCATTCACAGTTAATGCTCAGGAGCGTTCGTCCGTCGTCCAACAGTTGCTTCCGAATGGTGGCGATGTTGCTCATACTCTCGGGTTGGATTTATATAAATTTAAGCTCCCTGTTCGATCGCCACAGTTTGAGGTAATCCTTCGGGAAAAACCAACTAATGATTCAGAGATGAAAGTCATAGCAAGCTACGCTTTCGAAGCAGATCGCGGATACGAGGATTTCGAACTACTGCTGAGTTTCATGCCGGAAGATGGTTTTGCACCTCACGCATTGTTCCAGGGTGACGACAGAGTTGACATGCGTGTGCAGTGTAAATTCGGGAATGCAACGACGGGTTCTGGCAGTCTAATTCCTCGTCCACTGAAGGACGCGAATGGTGGCGTGAGGTCGCTTCGTCCGATGAACCTCCGGGCAGATGACAAAGACCAGGCCGAGCATGAACTGGTTCTCCTGCTGCTTGAAGGGGAGAAGCGGGACGGATTCACCCCGTTTGCTGAGATCGCAATACGTTACCTGCCTCGCAACAGCGGATAACGATTGCGATGAACCGGAGGAAGTGTGCTCTCCGCTACGGCGGGTTGCCTTCGGCATTGTACCCGCCTCCGCTACGATCACCCTTCCCCGGTTATCGCTGGCGTTCGCCCGACTGGATGTGTCCGTGTTAGCCCACTGACGTAGGATCTCACGTTTCCGTTGCGTTTTCCGCCTATTCGCCACGGGAATTTAGCGTGGTACAATGAACGCTCCTCCATTACAGGACGCAACCATGACCCTGCAAGAATCACTTCGTTCTCTACCGCCCGACCAGAAGCTCGCGATCGTAACGCAACTCTGGGACGACTTGGCTTCTTCGGCTCCGCTAACGCTACCGCCCGACGAGCTTGCCGAAATGCAACGCCGGCGTGACGAAATGCTTGCGGACCCTTCTATCGCAATTGACGCTGACGAAGTGTGGCGGCGTGTCGATGGCGACTGAGCGCTACCATCCATTCTTCGCCGTCGACTTGGCTACTGCTTGTTCTCACTACGATTCTATCGCTTCCACGCTTGGCAACCGCTTCCGGGCTAACGTGCGGTCTGCGATTCGCAATGTCGTCGATCGCCCTGACTCATTTGGTCGGATCGGCGGTGATTTCCGTGGCGCACTGGTTGACCGATTTCCTTACGTTGTTGTCTTTGCTTCTGATGATGGTGTTCCTTCGTTCTATGGCTTGCGTCACGCCGCGTCCGATCGGGCGGATTGGTTCGTCCGGACTATGCCATCACCGAACGGATAACCATCGCATCGGGATAGGGGGCCGGATTGCTCCGGCGCCCCTCCCACACCACCTAGCATGCGGGTCCGCTACGCGGGCGGTTCGTCGCGAGGATGCAAGCTGTTGCCAACGCTCTGCTAGACTCGGGTAAACCCTCACTGTTCAGGTATTCGTTCGATAGCGCACGCTGGACTCCTGACGTCTTGGCAAGACGCCATGCCCCTTTGCCGCTAAACGCGAACGGCCGGGCGTCCCGGTACGACAAGCCGAACGACATCAGGTTGCGACGCCGAGTTTTCGGCTTCCTCCACTGCTTTGAGTAACATGCTCGAACGCGTCGCCGAAGCCACTTGTCGAGCGTACTGAAAGTTGTCTTGACTTGGTCCAACTGGAAATACCCAAGCCAACCAATCGCATAAGAACGAAACTCCGCAAAACGCTTCTTCATCGATATGCCGCGGTTCCTACGAAAGATTTCCGAGACACTCCGTTTGAAGGCATCAAGCTTCTTTCGACTCACGCGAAACGGTCCGCCATAGCCACGGAATTCGTAGCCTACGTACTCAAGCACTTGCGTCTTACAGACGCTGCGTTTGTCGTGATTGACATGTAGTTTCAACGTCAGTGTCAGAAATCGCTCGACGCTCGCGTAAACTCGATGCGCGGCCGCATCCGACTTTACGAAGATCACAAGTCGAGTAGCCCGGGGGAATCGCACCCCCAGGCCCTCACAGAACCGGACGTGAACCTCTCGGCTCATCCGGCTCTTATCATCCAGACGCAGGACGAATTCCGTGCGACCATAACGCAAACAGATGCGGTTCACGTTGAGCAACACGGCCCAACCAATGCACTGCGTTGCGTTGATGGTAGCGCAGTGGCTTAAACTTGCGGCGTACCCAGTACACAAGACTGCGTTCTAGGCTCCGCAAGGTGGGTGTTAATGCAGACGGATAGTACCGACCGTAATAGTTCACCCAGCCACGTACAAAAGGATTAACGAACTTAGCAATGTCCTCTAAGCTCTGGTTGTTGCGTGTCGAACCAATCCGCCACGAACGAATCGTTGCCCGGATCGAGTTCGCCGCCTTGTTGCTCACACCGGGAAGGAAGCTGACAAACAGCTTGCCTCTCCGATTCTTGGCGCGACGAGGACGAAACGTATATCCCAAGAAGTCGAACGAGGTGTGTTCATGCGTGCCGCGTCGGTCGTCGTCTTTGCAGTACACGATCTTGGTTTTCACAGGGTGAAGTTCCAAGTGGCATTCTGCCAGACGCTTCCGAATTGCTGCGAGCAGCCCTTCGGCCTCAGCGAGGCTTCGAGCGTGCACGACAGCATCGTCGGCATAGCGAGCGAATTGAACGTCTGGGAAGTTACGCCGCAGCCATTCATCGAACGCGTAATGCATGAACAGATTCGACAACAAGGGACTGATCACAGACCCTTGCGGCGATCCTTTCGTTCTTTCATCCAGGCGCCCATCCGCGTGTTGCACTTGAGCTCGCAACCAGCGTTCTACGTAAAGTAGAATCCACGGTACATCAGTGTGATGCCGTACTGCACGCATGACCAAGTTCCAATCGAGATTATCAAAGAAGCCTTTGATGTCCAAATCAATCACCCAGCTGCGACGCCAACAACGTTGGCGTGTTATCCCCACGGCGTCCAACGCCGACTTGCCAGGACGATACCCGTACGAGTCAGCGTGAAAGTGCGGTTCGACCTGCGGTTCGAGCACCAGCTTCACAACCATCTGCGCGATCCGATCCGAAACGGTCGGAATGCCCAGCGGTCGAGTCTGATCCGTGCCTGCTTTGGGAATCTCCACGAGGCGAACCGGTGGTGGAAAGTAACTGCCCGACGACATTCGATTCCAGAGCTTGTAGAGATTTCCCTTCAAGTCCTTCTCGAAGTCCGCCAGCGACTGTCCGTCCACTCCGGCCGCTCCACGATTCGCCTTCACTCTTTTGTACGCTTCCCAAACGACGTGCTTGGAAATCACATACGGCTTTGCTTCTGTCATGAACTCCTCCTTTGATAGTTGGTTCAATTCATTGGCTGGACAATCTGGTCCCTTCGCTCCACACCCATTACAGATGCTTCAACACTACTACAGACCAGTCCGCCCCTGCGCCTCGCATTGGTACTCAGGTCCTTGTGGGGCTGCCACTTGGACTTCTCCCTTTCTGTGACGACGAGTCACAAACATCGAGGCGTTAGGTTCCCAGGTTACACACACGAGCCTGAAACGGATTCACGCCACCTTTACGCCGGACGCCGTGCTGACAGTAAGCGGATCACCTTCAGCACTCATCCTGGGTTAACGACTACCTCCCAGTTTTGACGTCGTTCCTACGCTTTCGACGGGTCATCAGTGGTTCATTTGCATTCGTCTTTCCGTTTCCTACCTGACAAGGTCAAGCCTCGCCTTTTCCGTAACGCTCACGACCATGGCTTTTGGCCACAGCCGCTTACGGTGGTTTGCAGCCTGCCTCCGCAGACCGGCTGCGAGGGACCTACCCTCATCTCGCACACACATTGCCTGGCGCACAGTCGTCAGCATAGCGCACGAAAGACAATCCGCGTCGCTCCAGTTCCTTGCCCAGATCATCCAAATAGATGTTGGAAAGTAGTGGTGACAACGGACCTCCTTACCTCGTTCCTTCTTCGCTTGGTTGACATACTCCATCGATCGTGACTCCGAAAGCGCAGGCAGCGTCCGATCAATTGGAGCAATCGTTTGTCGCGAACCTTGCGGCTCACCCGTGCCATTAACACGTCATGCTGGACTCGGTCAAAGAATTTGGACAGATCCATATCGACGCATCGGCGTCGACCGCTGCGCATGATCTTCTGTACCTGCTTGGCTGCATCTTGCGCCGAGCGATAAGGTCGATAACCGAAACTTTTTCCGAAAATCCAGAAAATCCCGGATCGAAGATCGGCGTGAGGACTAACATAATGGCGGTTTGGATGACGCGATCGAGCAAGTTTGGAATTCCGAGCTCTCTCGTGCCGCCATCGGGTTTGAGGGAAATGAAGAGAAGGTTTCAGCCGTGATCACGCCAGCCACGCATTAAGCCGGAACCGGTTGCCCAATCAGCCTACGCCCAGTCTCGCTTTTCACGTTGCCGCAGGCGATTGGCTTCATCGTCGTCTTGGAACGTTTCCGTTTCAGGATCGATGACGAGCGTCCGGTTCAAGATCCAGGCAAGCGCCGCCGCGTGACAGGCAACATGCGACCGTCGCATCACGGTTGCGTTGCACGTCGTTTGTTCTCGGCTTTTGATGCAATCGAAAAAGTTCCGAGCATGCGCCGTTACGTCCAAACCACGCACGCGTTGGATCGATGCCAGTTCTTTTTGTAGTGCCGGCGACGATGCCACGATCTCGCCTTCATCGCCTGTTTCGACGGAACCTTCGTCACCGATAAATCGCACGGGGCAGGTCCCCAGACGAGTGAGCCAACGAGGGCTGCGATCACCAAAAGGAGTCTCTAAGAAATCCAGGACCAATCGAACACCGTCCGCATAGGTACAGGTAATTGCCGTTTGCGATGGTTCGTATTTGACGGGCATCGTATCGTCGGCGCGGGCGGCCCATTGGCAAAGGTCTAGCGTATGCGCGCCCCAGTCCAGCAAACGTGCCCCACTATCAAAGTCGTACTGACCACGCCAACCGCCATCGACGTACTTTTGGTTGAACGGTCGCCAGGCTGCCGGCCCCAGCCACAAGTTCCAGTTGCAAACGGCATTGTCCGGCGTCGGTTCGGCGGGCAACCAAGAGTTGTCCAAGGTCGGCAAATAGGCAGTCGCTTGCAATTCCTGCAGCTGACCGAGCTTCCCTGACTGCGCCACCTGCACGGCCTGGACAAAATTCGGCACACTGCGTCGCTGCGTGCCCGCTTGGAATATTCGCCCCGTCCGCCGGAATGTATCGTCAATCATTTGGCAATCGCGAATGGTGATCCCGCAAGGTTTCTCGCTATAGACATCTTTCCCCGCTTCCGCAGCCAAGATGGACGCAGCAGCATGCCAACGATCGCCCGTTGCAATCAGGACCGCATCAATATCATCTCTCGCAAGCAAGTCCCGAAAGTCTTGATACAGCCTGCAGTCTTGATTCCCATAATGGTCGTCGACCAATTTCTTACCTGCATCACGTCGCGACTGTTGCACATCCGCGATCGCAACGCACTGTACGTCTTTGAGCTTCAAGATCGCTTTTAAATCGTAGGTACAACGGGGGCCGATCCCGATCACCCCCAGCGTGATTCGCTCGGATGCCGCGACCCCATCGTCAGCCCCGAGAGCCTTGGAGGAAACGAAGTAAGGTGCCGCCAGGGTCGCCGCGCCGGCGGCCAACGTGGTGGATAGGAAGTTGCGTCGGTGGGTCATATTTTTAGCGGGGGGGAGTGAGACAGAGAACGGCTTGCCAGGTGTGTTTGCCGCATGCTAGTGGGCGTCTCGCTCCCCAGCATGCATGCGTTTCATTCTAACCGGTAATCCAGCGAATAGGTGAGCGAGAACCGATCGTATTTGCGAGGGAAAAAACGAGCGGCTTACTGCTCGACCACGCCGCAGACAACCCTTCAGCATTCCGATGGCAAGCTTAGCTGCCTGGTTACACCGACAAGAAACCGAGCAGGTTCACTCGTGCACCGTGCCGACCCTAGCCGCGACGACACACTTCACCGACAAGGCTCTCTTAGGTGTCAGCAGCACGCCTGAAAATGCGGTAAACCGGTTAGGCATTGCGGACGATGGTTCAACACCGATGTGAACGCCGATGTTCCCTCTGATCCGTATCTGATGCCCGGTTACGATCGCAAGTCCGTTGCGTTGACGCACTCGGCACCCAACCAAATCATGGTCAATTTGCAACTCAACATCGACGGGACCAGCCATTGGGTTGATCGTCGAAAGGTGACGATCGAGCGGTCCACAGCTCCGCATTTTGACTTCGCTAAGCAGGTACGCAGGAATCTTTCGGTAGATTAGCCGTTTTGGCGTTAGCCACGGTTCAAGCGGTTCAAGCGGTTCAAACGGTTCAAACGGTTCAAGCGGGGCTGATGGGGTTTCACCCAATCATTCCTGCCTCCCTGCTTACAGGATTGTCGGTATGCTGTATACGAACGATCCGCGACGGGGAAAACAAACGCGACTCTGATGTTGACCTATCGCTGGTTAACTCAGGGTCGCATTCTGAATCGATGGATTATCCACTCGCCGTCACCTATCGCGTTGAGGTCTGACCATGGCAAAGCCTGATTCGGATGTTTTCGACACGGATGTCTGGAGCGACATCACGGCATCGAGTGAACCTTCCGTCGCCAACGACAGCAGCCCCGTCGATTTCCCCGACTTCAAGCTGAAAAATCGAAGAATCGATCAAGACTAAAACTCATGGATGCATCACCAAACTTCGTTTCTCCATCTCCCCCCAAAGTTTATCCCGCCATGCAATTCCCCTCGACGCTCACGAGCCTCATCTCGGTCTGTCTACTTGCACTGGGGAGCGTCGCGAGTGCTGATCCGATCAACAACGCACCCCAACTCGTCGTTGATGCGGACTTTGAAGGAGGCTCGGCGCGCGTCCTTGAGATTGATCAAAAGAACGGTCACATCAGCATTATGCCTGACGGCGATCCGACGCGAGGATGGCCGGCTTGGTGGTTTTTTCGTGTGAGTGGTTTGACCCATAATCAAGCACTCAAGGTCAGCGTGTTTGCCCCCAGTCAGATTCTTCCGAATGGAGTAGCAGGAGCAGGGAAGCCACTGGACGGCTCGTGGGCTTTGCCCAGTCAAGCCACGTGGTCCTCCGATGGCAAGACATGGAACCGAACGCCGGCGGGTAAGCGAGATGGCACAGGAATCACCTACGAGTTGAAATCACCGGGCAGCGAATTGTGGATTGCCTGGGGCCCACCCGCGACACCTACCGCGCTAAATGGATGGATGGATCAGGTCGCGGCAAAGCACGATTCCGTTCGCACATTTGTGTTGGCGAAGACTCTCGAGGGGCGAGAAGTGCGTGGCGTCCGTGTTGCATCCGGCGATGACAGTGACCGTACCCGCCCGGTCATCTGGCTTCACGCGAGGCAACATGCATGGGAAAGCGGATCGAGTTGGGTGGCCCGTGGGATCGTCCAGTGGCTTGTCGGCGGTTCAGAGGATGCAGCCTGGGTTCGTAGCAACACCGAAGTCTACGTCGTTCCAATCTTGGATGTCGACCGCGCCGCTACGGGAGACGGCGGGAAGGAATCGATACCGCATGATCACAATCGCGACTGGTCAGATCGTCCGCACTACCCAGAGATTGCCGCCGTCCAGAAGAAAGTCCGAGCGTGGAGCGATGACAATCGACTCGCGGTATTTGTCGACCTCCATAATCCCAGCCCCAACGATGGCACCGCATTCTTTTATGTCGCATCAAACGATGTACTATCGTCAGCGCGACGTTCGCAACGAGACCGATTTCTTGACGTCGTTCACGATCGCTATGACGGCGAAATCCCGCTGACTCGCGAAACTCGAAGTTCGGGCCCCGGCTACCACCCGCTTTGGCATCGAATGTCTCGAACCTGGGTGACTCAGCATGGCAATGAAGACGCGATTGCGGTTTGCCTCGAAACACCGTGGAATCTCTCTCGCAGCACGACGAAGGGTTACGAATCGGTTGGCGCTGGCCTTGCAAAGGGCATTGCAGGTTTTCTTCAGGAAAGATGCAAAGCACAAGAAATCCGCTAACGGAGAACGCTTCCTTGTGCGTCGATCAAAACGATCGACTGTGCTCAATCGTGAACCATTATAAGAACGCCCCCCTTGGTCCCGCAAAATGATAAACACAACTCACTCGTTCCACACATCCAAAGCAGCCGCGTTGATCGCATTGCTACTTGCTCTGAGCATCGCAGGGACACTGGCGGACGAAGTCGTTGTTGAAAAGCTTCCCGTCGAGTCGGAATCCTGCTACCGACTCACATTCACGGCACAGGCTGGTAGCGAAATGGCGGAGTGGCTTCTGCACAGTATCGATCACGACGGCGAAATTCCTCACGCAGGCTGCTACGAATACGAATGGCAGAAATTCGGGTCGGGCACCACCTCCTACACTCACTCCTTTCGCACGCCTCCTGGAGCCAAAACGCTAGAATTTTCGGTTCGTTTTGACGGACAACCCCCTCAAGTCAGCGACGTGAAGCTCGAGCCAATCGATCCCGATGCGTTATTGGTCAACGGCGATTTCTCCGCGGGCCCAGGCAACTATTCGGGTTGGTCGGAACACAACAACACGCGTTTCGTCGAGGTCAACGGCACGACGGCCCTGAAGATCGAACACAATGGGTATGCGCTGACCGATCAGATACCGATCGAAGCGGGCGCTCGTTATCAGTTTACGTCCGGTTCAACCATCCCTGGGTACGTCTTGGCGTACGACTCCGACATGCGGCTTCTGACGCCGCGCCCGTATGATCGAAAGCGTGAATTTACAACACCCGAAGCTGCGGCCTATCTGAGGTTGCTTTACAAGACAAGCTTTGACCACATCCCCGCCTACCGCACCAAGACGATCACCGCGGTGGGGTTGAAACGTGTCGATGATAGCGCACCGCGGGCAAACGCCGAAGTTCCGCAATTAGCGGCTGAGATCATCCTTCGCGGTCGATGCGATCCACGGGAAGAATATGCCGCCCGAGAGCTCCAGCATTGGATCCGCGAGATCACTGGGAAACGACTTCGACTTCTGGCCAAACCGTCCCGTGCCGACAACACAAAAATCTTTTTGGGGTCTGCCTGGGCAGCCAAATATTCTGACGATTTGAAGTACCTATCCGACTCCGACGGATACGCGGTGCGCCGTGATGGCAAGCATATTTATGTATTCGGAAGTCATCCGCGTGGCACTCTGTTTGGTGTTTACGCGTTGCTGGAAAAAAACACGGACATCATTTGGCCGCGTCCTCATCCCGAATTCGCCGCGATCTTCTCGAACGTTCCCGAAGTCAAATTCGTTGAGACGGATTTTCGCTCTCGACCAGCGTTCAAGATTCGCGAACTGAATTTTCATGGCGGAGACCCCAACCCGGCATTGAGTCAGGACTGGATTGGCCGCAACGGCGGCAACTCACCATTGAAATTGGGCAAAGGGTTCCCGTATTTGCGTTGGCGTTCGGGAGCGATCATCGGCGAAGGTGGCGGGTACATTTGGAAGTTCATGGGGCTGGAACAAGAAGACGAAACGCTGTACCCACTGGTCAACGGCAACCGCCTCCGCAACCTTTGGCGTCAGCCGTGCTACACGCACCGCGATGTACCGGAGGTCATGGCCGACACTGCCCGCGAGATGCTCAGCAGCGTTCCGGGCAAGCAACTCGAGTTCCTGATCTCGCGAGTCGGAGACAACTGGGAAGTTTGTAACTGCCTTGAATGCATGAAGCCCATTGAATTGGCGGACGGCACACTATTGTCCGCAAAATCAACCAGCAGCGTTGCGGACCCGCTGTTCTTTTCGACCCGCAACTACATGATGCTCAATCGAATGGCGGAAGACCTTGTCAAAGATAACCCACAAATCGAACTGCACACCCATGCGTACATTTTTGCTGCTGAGCCGCCCAAGGTTAAACTTCACCCCGCCATCGTCCCCCACTTCGCAGCCTATCCCACCAAAGACGAACGCTATCCGATTCTCGACCAGAAGACCGAACGCGGAGCGGTTTGGAGCAGGCGAATGCGTCAGTGGAGTGAAGAGCAAGACGTGAAGTTCGGCTTCTTCGGATACTACTATGCCGGTGGCTTCAACGCGTTGGCCGATACGGCTGGCCCCGACTACAAAGCGCTTGCAGCGATGGGCGGAATCCACGCTCACAATGAAGGGCATCCCAGCGATACCGGCGAACTTAACCAATGGGATGTAGAGGGCATCGAAAAATGGATCATCGCCAAACTTCAGTGGAATCCGGATCAGGATCCGGCCGCTCTGCGAGATGACTACATCCAGCGGACCTATCGGGATGCCGCACCATCGATGCGAGAGTTCTACAAGTTGATCAACGATTCCTGGCACGACGCGTCGAATCCCACAACCGTAAACTGCCACACGGCGGCCAGAAAAATGTTCGAGGATTTCATTGTCAATCCAGGCCTGGAAAAACGGCTGAGAGAGTTGCTGGTCCAAGCACATACAACGGCATCCGATCCCAGGTCACAGAAGTTGATAGAGCGAACGCTCGCAAAGTTTGACATGTTTGCGGCGGACCTGAGCCGGTTGCCCGCTCCTCTGGTTCCCGAATCGACCGAGCAATGGAACCAGTACGAATCTCCGCATTGGTACAAGGCATATGAGATCGGTGACTTCCAGCGGATTTCGAACTGGCAACCACTTCTAGAAGATCGGACTCCCGAACACAAAACTACGATCGCCATAATGCGAGATAAGGAAACGTTGTATTTTAAAATCGACGCCTTCAACGAGCTTGCGAAACCTGGGAAGTCACCTACGAGAACCAGTGCTTTTCCACAGCATGATCGCGTCGAAATCGTTCTTCGCTCAGGCAACGACACCTTCTATTTCGCGGTGGGGCCAGATGGCGGAACCTACCTCTTAAAGAACTGGAACACGGAAGTCCCGTGGAATAACGCGACGGAAGTCACGCACCTGGCTCTCGATGGAAAGTGGATTACGATGCTCGCGGTCCCACTCAGCGATTTGGGAGCAACGTCTGGAAAGCCGAACCTTGATGCCAAATTCGGTCGGGTCGTTAATCCGGCAAGTCCCGATCGTGAAGAAAGTACCCACGATGGCAGAGGGATATTCAACAATCACGTCATGTTACGCAGTCCGCTAAAGTTCGATGAGTAACCCTGCTGTCCTCCAATCGCTTCCGCTAGAGCATCTTTAGATAGGACGTAGCGCCGGTTCCGAATGGTCAGCTTATGGTTGGCCGGTCGGAACCGGACCGACATCCCACCTCCATTTTCAAAATGCTCTCGACGCACGCCCTATAGAACCAATGCCGAGAACCAACCTCATGACGTACGTCAAAATCCTTTCCGCACTATCGCTTTTGCTCGCGACCGGATCCGTCGTAAACGCACAAACCATCGTGAATATTTCATTCGACAACGACACCTATGCAAAGCACTTTGAGGCAACGGTGGACGGAGTGGCATTGGGAAAATCGTCGGACCAACAAAGTTGTTTGGTCATCGACGGCAAGGTTGATGCCCAACCTCTCAAGCCGATTAAAGTTCAACCCTTACAGAAATACAAACTGACAATGCGTGCGGCAATCGACGCCGCGGATACCGTCGAAATCAACGATCGACTCGCCGACTTTTCGGCCGTCACGCGTGGCAATCACTTTCCCGCGTGCGAATTACATTTCTCCGACAACGATGGCCAAAACGTGTTTTTCGCACTCCATGCCAATCATCTTGTCGAAGGTACACAAAAAGTCAAAGTTGAGAGCGTCGATGTCATCACACAACAATTTCACGACTACGTCTTTGTCTTCTACGCTCCTCCGACGGCCGAGACGCTTCACCTTAACCTAGCTCCACGGAAAAGAACTCTGCTTGTTGAAAGCATGGTTCTTAAGGTGGAGGACGCCGAAGGAACCGTAAACTGCAATCCCGACTTCCGGTATGGCGAACTGAATCTGAGCGGATGGAGGCCGGATACCGAAGGCCGACTTTTTCGACGCCCGGACAACACCACGGTGCTGAAGTGCGGAACGGCGGCTACCAGTTCGGTGTTCATCGTCGACGACGAATTGCGTTATTCCTTTTTGTGCAAAGGCGTGGGGTACAATAAAAAATCTGGCAAAGTCATCATTCTGTTCTTTGACGAAAACGAAAAGGTGCTCGGCCACACCCATCTGTTCTGGGACAAAGACATGCAGGACGGAGCCACCAAGGCTGGAATCAAACCGATCTCGGGATCAAAAATGGCCATCCTCAAAGCCTCCAGCGTTATTCTGGAAAAGGTATTGGTAACCAAGGATTAGCCATCGAGATATCGCCCACAGAATTGCTCCCATGCTCCGATCGCGAATCACGCTGAGCCTGGTATTTTGCGTCGGCGCTGCAAAATGAACATTGGGGGGGCATATCGTTTTTTTAGTTAAGACGCGAGCCTCTCGGCGTGCTGGGACTAAAGAAGATGATAAGTCCCCCGTTTGTCCCGATTGTTTTTCATTGCTCCTCGCAGGTCGATTCTTCGCCGTCCGTGGACAGGGCGTTGTGTGGTTCATCTAACTCGGGTGAGCACGCATGCATCTCAACGACCTTTTCGTCCCTCGCCGCGTCCGCGTTTGCGACATATCCGTTCGGCTTTTCGCCCAGATTGCAGCAGGCCCAGATTGCAGCAGGCCCCGAGTCAGTCGCCCGATGGTTTGATCAGAATGGTTGTGTCGATCTTCGCGAATTCAACCCCACAGATGTGCGTTGAAATTGGCTGAAGGCGGAACATCCCTGCACCAAAAAGCCCGCCGTACGCAACGTCGAACTCACGACAAACGTGCCAGAAGCCCCGTGATGCCTAGCCGGTCGAATCCAATCGGCGTGCTTCGGTTGCACTTGGATTGTCGAGCATTCAAAGACATTTTCTATCGCCAGGTAACCGAGGCCCAAAGTCACTCGCAGTGCTCAAACTCAGGGCGGAACCACGCCGGTATCATCAACGGTCAGGTTGCACGAGATTGACGTGCAACGCGTTTTGCAGATCCAGTCAATTAGCGGCCGCTTTGACAGCGGTCATTTCGTAGTCCAGGGTGAATGTCTCCTCAGGGGCCTTGTTGTCTTGATCCAACAACGGCGAGTAGGTCCTGACGTGGATTTTGTTCTCGTCGGGAACAAACTGCAGCGAACGAAGCCAACCGTCGCCTCCGTTCGGGAGTCCTTGATAATCAGTGAGCATTTCCAGAACCTTGCCACCGGCATCGTTGACGCTGGTCTGCAGCCCTACTCCCAATACATGACCACTGACGACGAGAAAGATGTTTGGCTGCTTGCGAACAAACTTCTGCCAAATCTGTTCTCCGCTGTTGCCCGCGATTTTGTACGCCGTCGCGCAACCGGTGTCTCGCTGCGTGGGTCGCATGTAGCAATGCGTCGCGACGATCACCCGATGATCCGGGTACTGTTTTGTCACTTCCGCAGCCCAATCCAACGTTTCATCGCGCGGTGCGAATTCAAGACTCAGGATCATGAATTTCATGCCACCGGCCTCAAAGAAGCAGTAGTTATTATCGTTGGTGTCCCCCATGTGCCCACCGTACCACGGCAGATCCGCAAATCGCTCGGGCGAGTAGTACTTGTTGTACATCGTCGAGTCACGACTCTTGATGTTGATGTCATGATTGCCGGGTACCATGCTGTAGGGCACGACTCCATCAAGTAGCCGCATGGCTCGATTTGCATTTTCCCATTCAGGCTCTTGGGTAGACGTTTGCACAATGTCGCCCAAATGGATGACGAACTTAATGTTGTCAAGCTTCGCCTGTTGCCGAATCCAAAGTGCCTGAGAGACGTAGGTGTCTGGATATTTCTCGGAATAGTTTTGTGTGTCGGGCAGCAACACAACGGAAAAACGATCGGCGACGGACTCCGTTTCCTCGGCATAGCAGGCTTCGTGATGAGCGAAGAGAATCGCCAATAGGCATGCGGTCGGAATCAATTGTCGCAATGGACTCAGCATGGTCATTTCCTCAATGGAGAAGGGTCGCGTCAGGGCATGCCGGTCCGAACGTCGATTTGGCAAAGCATGTATTCGATTGTTAAGTTTGATGTGGACGGTCTAACATCATAACGCAATCGACTCGGACCCTGGTAAAGTTCGGCTGCGATTGCCGGACCGCGTCCTAGCGAGCGAGCGAGTTGCCCCACAACAAACGAAAAGCCGAGCAAGACTCAGGCGAAGTTCGGCGACGTGATCCGTACTTGGCCGAACTGGGTTACGAAGTCGTACGGATCCCAGGCGACTCGGTTTTGCGAGCCGCGGCTGGCGTGCCGCATCGGATCGAGCAAGCCATCGATCCGCGTTGCAGCCAGCTTGATTCCCGACTGTCCCCGTCGGACCATCGTGCCGTCGACATTGGCATTGGCCTTGCCCACGCGACGGACAACGCCATTTTGATCCGCAGCGGTGCGAAAGTTGGCAACGGCGTTGGCAACGATTCCGGATGAGCGTCTGGAATGGCCACGTCCCCTACGACGAGAATCGATACCTCGACTCGATACAAAAGAAGAACTGCTGATCAAACGCGTTCCTGCCGCCAACCAAAACGGTGTAAAATGAAGACTTCCGGTTTGACGACAACGCTGATGGCTGCGGGTGATGGAAAACTCGCAACTTCAAAGCGTGTCAGCGAGAGATGACTGCTGTTTTAATATTTCAATCGAGGATCATGCATGACAACATCGTTTTATTCTAGCTGCTTCGGACTCGTGTTCGCCGCCCTCACGTTGCTCTCAACCTCCGCAACGGGCAACGATCATGTCGCCCTTCGCGGTGACTTTCAAAACGCGCGGATTCAGTTCACAAAAGCGAAAGCGGGAACGGTTGCGTTCATCGGGGGCTCGATCACCGAGATGGATGGCTATCGGCCGATGGTTTGTGACATTTTGAAAGAACGTTTCCCGGAAACGGAATTCAACTTCATTGACGCCGGGATCGCATCGACCTGCTCGACCACGGGCGCGTTTCGGCTCGATACCGATGTGCTTCAGCGCGGGGACGTCGATCTATTGTTCATCGAGTTCGCTGTGAACGATGACCAAGACGCACATCACTCGGCCGCCGATTGCATTCGTGGAATGGAAGGGATCGTTCGTCACGCTCGAACCCACAACCCGAATATCGACATTGTGATCACGTTCTTTGTCAACGAATCGATGCTAGAAACGTTGCAGCAAGGCAAAACGCCGTTGACGATCCAGTCGCACACGAAGGTTGCCGAGCACTACAAAATCCCAACGATCGGGTTGGCCAATGAAGTGGCCGATCGAATTACCGCCTCAGAGTTGACGTGGCAGCGTTACGGGGGCGTCCACCCGGCGCCGTTTGGCAATGCGATTGCCGCTTCGATGATCGACGAATTGATGTCTCAGGCCTGGGCGTCGCCGTTGGCCTCCGACGCCGCAATCCGCCCGCACACGATTCCCGCGATGCCGCTCGATCCACACAGCTATGCTGGCGGACGCTTCATTGATCCGGCCACCGCAAAGGTCAAACAGGGATGGACATTGGCCGTGCCCGACTGGGCGTCGTTGCCTGGCAGCAAGCGAGAGCGGTTCAGCAACCTTCCAATGTTGTCCGCTGACCAACCCGGTGACACCGTTTCACTGAATTTCGAGGGCACGGCGGTCGGCGCCTACGTGGTTGCCGGCCCTGATGCCGGAATCATCGAAGCACAGGTCGACGGAGAGACATGGCAAACGATCGATCTGTACCACCAATACAGCAAAGGACTGCACTACCCTCGCACGGTGATGTTCGCTGCCGATTTGGAACCAGGAAAACATACCGTAACCCTAAGGATCTCTGGCGACACGCACAGCCTCGGTCACGCCGCTCGGATTATCCAGTTCGTGGCGAATTGAATCGAGGGCTAAGTGCGTCGCGGTGAGATTGCGATGCACTGGATCCTCACGGGTTTTCCTTCATTACCCGAAGCTTTAGTGAGGGACCAGGCTTTAGCGAGGAACCGGAGCGAGTCAGAGCCCCAAGGCGAGTCCCTCGCGGACGCTTCGGGTGATGGTCTAGATTCCGCACATCACGCCCACGCCGTCCCGTTTACTTGAGTAGGCCGTTTAGTTGAGCAGGCGTTCAAGTTGTTTCGATTCGCTCCGACGGCCCGCCAATTCTATCGGGATGCAAACGTGGCACGAATCTGCAACGTTCCCGTCAAGCCGTTTAGATCGATGGTGCCGCGGGCGACATCGAACCGCGTGTGTTGACGACCGTTGACCTCGACCTGTTTCAGCATGTGGCCCTCCGGAACACGCAGCCGCAATGAAAGTTGCGGCGGTGGAAGACGCGTGGGAACAACGACCTCGGCCTCGACACGCCCCTCCTCTATTTTCGAAGCGATCGTAAAGGAGAGCGGTCCGAAGCGAGTCGGCGCCCGCTCGACGCGGATCGTCTTGCCATGCTCTAGCCAACCGCGAGGGGTGAAGTGTGCCAATTGGAGTTGCTCTGGATGCCCGGCGGCATCGAAGTGTGTGAATACGAGCATGTCGTGCAGCGTCTTCAGAAACAACGCATTGTTGGTGTTGCTCGGGGGCAAGTAGAGGGCGCGATAGTATTGGCCGGGCACAACACCAAACGAATCCCCTTCGCCCGAGATGAACGTGTTGCGGGTCATGCCGTGGGCGAGTTTACCGTACAAACTAAGCACGATCTGGTCGGCTTCGTCGAGTTCCGCCAACCCATCGAGAATCCCTGCGCCGTAGACGTTGTCCGCCCCGCTCGTGCTGTAGCCTGGCAATCCTCCTTCCCGATGGTCTCCGATCGGAATCGGGTAATAGTTGAAACGAGTCAGCCCGAGCATCCTCGCCCCATGCAACAACATGTAATCCATCGTGCGACGCATCGTTTCGCCGCGAGGGTCAAAGATCCCCGATTTTAATGCTGTACCGATGCTGAGATTCCAGTAGCTGCCCAGCCGCGTTGCGGTAATCGGGTCATAGGGAATTGCCGGCGAATCTTTTAGCACCTTTGGGAAGAACAACGTCCCATCGGGCATGTCGACCTTGGTGGCGTTGAACGTTTTCATGAACGCGGAACGTAGCGACTCGGCTGCTTCCGCGGCGGCACGCGCCTCGTCATCCCACCCCGCGTCGGCGCAGAGGATCGAGATGTCACGCAGTCCCCGCCACCCGATCGCTTGATGGTCCGAATAATATCGTTGGGTGTGGATGTCACCCGCCCGTGTCGGACCGAGCATCCCCTGTGGGTCACTCGCCATGACATCGCGCATCCCTTGGATCCAGCCTTTGATGAGTGGCCGGTTCGTCGCCAACCACTCCACGTCCCCGGTCAATTGGGCACAATCCGCGGTGTAGAACAGCTTATGTGCATATTCAACCATCCGTTCGTTTTCGCCACGGAATTTCTGGGGCAGCAGGACTTGTAGGTTGTCGCGGTATTCGTCGGTGAACCCAAATTCGCCGAGCGTCTTGAGCGCGTCGCCCGATTCCTGGGGATACCAGCTTTCGTAGGCGTTGCCGATGCTGTAGCGCCACGTCATGAACAGGTTCTGGATTAGCAGATTGCGTTGCGCGTCCATGACTCGATCTTCGGGAACCTCGAAGACGGCGCCGCGAGAGAGTTGTTCGTCCCAGAACCGGCACACCGCTTGGCGTTCCGCGTCAAAACGTTCGGCATCCACCTTCAACGTCTGGCACGCCGCGGGCTCGTTCAGCCTAACGAGATACACCGTTTCGGCGCGATGAGGATCTGAAAAGGTGTAGCTCAAATACGGAGCTTCAAACACCGCGCCAGCTTGGAATACCAGTATCGGTGCATCGCCGCTGACGAGGCGATCGCCCGCGACGACAGCATCGGTGAGCGACGTTCGCACACGCAAACGCGACGGGCGGACGTTGTCCGTACCCGCCAGCCGCGTCAATCGCACAAAGCTGACCAGGCTCTCGGTCTCGGGAATCCGCGTGGCAAACGATTCCTGTTCCCAACGTCCTCCGTCGCGGTCCCGATACTCGGTCAACAACACCGGTTGATAACCCTGGTAGAGTTGCGGGCCGCCGAGCCGTTGCAGGTCGCTTCCATAACGTTCATTTCCCTCATGGCCAACAAAAAATGCGGTTCGTCGGCCGCTTTTATGATGCCGCGAAATGATCTCGCTGCCGTCGGCAACGTGCAACGCGCTATCACCGCCCCCAGTGACACTTTCATGTCGACCGAATACGAGGTAATAGATGCCTGAGGTGGTCACGTAGTCGCCAATCCACATCATCGGCCGCAAGTAGTCGACGATGTTGTCGAACGTCGGTCCATCGGGTCGCGCGATCAGCTCTTCGCCCCAAACGTCACGGCTGGCTCGCAATGCTTCGTTGACGGCCGCCTCGTAACGAATATCGGCCTCGCTGCTAACACGCGCGCTTGCGATCGGCGTCTGGCTGGATAATTGATACGGCAAGAAACGGAGCTCGAGCGCCATCGCATGCTCGCTGCGTCCCGCCGCGGTCATCCCCGCCAGCGTTCCGTGCTCAGAGACCGGGACGGACGTCTGACGCTGTACTTGGCCTCGCGTCGTACCAGGCGCCCCCGCACTGACCTTCAACACGTAGGTATGCTTCGACTGCAGAGCAACGGGCGGATCAAATAGGATCTCGCGTTTTCCCACCGTGCCCGCCGACAACGAGGCGGAGGCCACGATAGAACCTTCCACATCGGATTCCCGAATTTGGACGAGCAGTTCATCGTCGTTGGCTTCGGCCATCCAAATCGCAGCCGATTGCAGTCCCGGACCGAGCGCCACAAAGGACTGAGCGGCAAAGTGGTCGTCCGCGACACTTCCAAAGGCTTCTCCATTGCCCGGACGAGAGAGCACTAGGTCGTGCTGTAGACGCCAGTAGTAGTCGTAAATTTCATCCGCCGAAAGGGCTCGATCATAAACGGCCACGTCATCCAGTGACCCGGCCAGAGCGTGGGCGGCGGTTCGGGGTAGATTGCCATAACCGCCCAACACCAACGGCGTGGGGAATGTCGACAGAGTTCCGTCAGCCTTGGCGGCGGTAATCTCGCGACCGTTCAGGAACAAACGGAGCATTTTCCCATCGAAGGTACCCGCGACATGGTGCCATCCGTCGTAGAGATCAATCGGCAGATCACGCGCCGACAAGGATTGTAGCGTCCCATCGATGGTCAGATAGAACGTGAGGGTGTCGGGAATGTCATCGCGGTCCGTCGCGGCGATCGCATACTGGTAATAGGGCGTCGCATGTCGCGTCGCTCCTTTCCCAACCAGAATCTTTTGCGATTCCAACGTCCCCGGTTCCAAGCGAAACCACGACATCAGTGTGAGTTGTTGTTGAGGATTCAATTGCGGTGCATCTTCGCACTCCGCACTCCCTCCACGGCCGTCAAGTGTGAGTGCACCGCCAAATTTACCGCGATGGTCGATGACCGCACCGGGCCGTAACAACAACTGCAGTGCCTCTGGCAAGCCGTCGTCGGTCGCGACTTTGCGGTCATCCGCGGCTGAGGAATCAAACCGCCAACCGCATGACACCTGATCTCCAGGCACCTGATCTCCAGGCAACTGCGTTGGAGCGGCGCTCTCGCCTCGGCAACAAGACGCCAAGACCAGCACCGAGCCGATCGCCCAATAGATCGCCGGGCACATTGTTTGGCGTCGCCGTTGACGTAACTCCATCGACGTCAGTACCGCTGGACTTCGCATCATGATGCCGAACCTTATAACCGTGCCTTGTAAAATAGCGTCTGCGGACCATCATAATGCAATCGGAAACGACCTGCTTCTCCTTCCCAACCACGATCGATTTGCACCGCCACACGAAGCTCCTAGGCGGGAAGGCTCATTCTCAAACGTCAACGCCGCGTTTTGAACGCGGCGTGTTTTTCTTAACCCGAAGCACCAGCGAGGGAATATCACGCTTGGCTCGGTTCCTCGCCGACGCTTCGGCTATGATTTCATGGAAGAACGTCAATGGCGTCACTTCAAAAAATCCGCGGAGTCGCGAAGGGCTCTGCTTCGCATGGTTGTATTAGAGGACTGTCATGTTTCGAACGATTCCAATGTGCATCGCGTGTGCTCTGTTTCTAACCCCGTTGACGAACGCCGCCGGATCGGAACCACAAACAGCTGCTTCCCCCGACGCAAAGCCGCAGTACCAATGGGTCAATGTGACGCAATCGGCCGCCTACGCTCCACGCGATGGCGCCGGCGCATTGGTGTTCAAAGACAAAATGTGGCTGCTGGGTGGATGGAACCCCAGCGACAAGGTGCATTTTCCGATGATTTGCAATAACGAGGTCTGGAGTTCCCGCGACGGTGCAACGTGGTCTTTAGTCAAGCCAAACACGTTTTTGGACAAGCACTTCGATCCGACCCGCGACTGGGAGGGACGACATACGGCCGGTTATGCCGTCTATCAAGACAAGATGTGGATCGTTGGCGGTGATGCCAACCAAGGCCATATTCACAACGACGTGTGGAATTCGACCGATGGAAAGAACTGGAACCTCGTCAACAAGGAACGAGACGTTCCTTGGGGTCCACGGGTCCTGCACTACACGTTTGTCTTCCAAGACAAGATTTGGATTCTGGGTGGTCAAACCATGCCAGGCTTTGCCGAGCCCAGAAAGGAGGTGTTCTACCGCGACGCCTGGACCACCACCGATGGCGTCAAGTGGCAACAAGTGACTCCGGAGGAACCCTATTGGTCGCCGCGAGGCATGATTGGCGGCAGCGTGGTCTTCAAAGATCGGATTTGGGTGCTCGGCGGGGGAACCTACGACACGCCAACCACGCCGACACGAAATTTTTACAACGATGTTTGGAGCTCGGCGGACGGAGTTCACTGGAAACAGCACACCGCGGCCGCACCGTGGGCGCCTCGCCAATATCACGATGTCGCTGTTTTTGACGACAAAATGTGGGTCATGGAAGGCTACTACAACCAAGACGGCGGAAACAGGAACGACGTCTGGTACTCCGCCGATGGCGTGCATTGGGTTGAAGTCCCCGATACCCCGTGGGCCCCGCGGCATGCGTCGAGCGTGTTCGTTTACGACAATGCACTATGGATGGTCGCGGGCAACAACATGCAGCGTGATGTGTGGAAACTGATTCGCGTCCCCGGCGCCCGCTGACGAACCAGCGAAACGGTACTGCAACACCCGCCCCGCGAAGCAGGGAGGGTCGGATAACGAGCCTTCAACGAGCTATTCGGGGAAGGCCCACCGCGCCATCGCATCGACTCGCCACATTCGAATGCTTTGAAGTTGCGAGTTTTTCATAACGCGACGCATAAGCGAGGGAATATCACACTTGACTCGGTCCCTCGCTAACGCGTCGGATTATAATTTGCTGATAAAAACGGGCCATAACGCAGCTTCAAAACGGACACTTCGCGTTGGGATGGCAATCATCCAAGCCAATATCCATCGCCCGAATCTCACCCTTCGCTGGCGTTTAACCGACTCTGAAAGTCACTCCAAAACGCTTTATCCTGTGCATAACGCAGCGGATCAATCTGAGTCTTGTAGGCCTCTAAGTAGGCAAGGTAGTCCCGTGGCACCGTTCCGTACGAATAGTCGTCCGCCATCATCGGATTGACGAATTCGGGATCGCCCGGTTCATAATGATGCGAGTAAGCCCCCTGGTCATCGAGGTGGAAATTCGCAAACAGCACCGGCAATTTCATTTGCAACTCGTACAGCGATCGCTCTCCCCAGCTCATCCCCGCCGTGGCGGCTTCCCAGGCTTCGGCGACCTTTGCAGGCGTCGTACTGTCTGGGAACCGGAATCCCATCCCCACCCCGGATTGCGTGAATCCGTCGCGATTCATGTCCACTTGAGCCGGTGGGGGAATCAGCAAATTGATCGCTCCCTCGTCGCTCAACGAATCGACATCAATCGGCTCCGCCAACCAGTGCACATTCTGGACGGTCTTCAACTCTGATTCGGAAAGCGAATTTAAAAACGCCTTGGGCTCTGCATACGCTCCGCTTTGATACGCACGCACGGCCAGATCCCCAAACTGCTTGCCCAATTCCAGTGGCTTTTCCGCGGCGCGATAACGCCCTTGGATCTCCAGATCAAACCAACCCGACACACTGTCCTGAATTTCCGCCTCGATCGGTTGCTCAGATTCAAGCGGCGTTGCAGACATATATCCCGCATGCCCGACGCCCGACAGAATTTCGCTGAACACACTTTGCAGCTGATGCTCTTTCTCTAAACGACTCGATTGCAACGCCGAGTTGACGGGTTGAATGCGGGTGACGTCCATCATTTGCTGCTCTCCATGTTGATACCCAAGCTGCTCTCCATGTTGATACCCAATTCGCGCCCGGCCCCCACTATCGACCTGGCCCTATCGCCCCAGCTCGATTGATACGACCACTACAATCCCACCTAGTATCGGAACGATGCTGCACTTGGCTTCAGAAAACCACGCCGCTCGCAGCGGAATGCCCCTCTTCGTGAACACGCACAGATTGGAGAGGCGGGAGAGGCTGGGCGAGCCAGGCAATCGCCGACAAAAATCGCGATGCCGAAGCCGATCGCGCCAGTAGAGCATCGCTGCTGATCGATGGAAGCGAACCACACGCTAAACCGATCGAAACAAACCGATCGAAACGAATCGCGAAGACAGTTATCAGCTTCGATGGCGAATCGCGACACAGAAACGCTGCGTGAAACAACGTTTCACGGCACCTCTATTGACCTTCATCGACGTGGCGGTGTACTAGATCCTCCATGAACCCTTCTGAAGCGATAGCCGTGCGTCGTCCCCAACGCTGGGACAAGCCGATGGACGCGTCGATGAACGACGCCGATGTGGCATGGTTGCGCTCGCGCGACCCCTTTGCGTCGATGAATCCGAAGTCCTTTCCTCGGACCATTCCACTCGAAGGCATCCTGCATAATGATTGTCGCTTGATTCGCTGCGAAGCGGGTGAAGTCTTGGTGCGTGAAGGCGATTACGGCAACAGCGCGTTTCTGATCCTCGCCGGTAGCGTTTCGGTGATGGTCGATTCGCTCTCGCAACAAGAATTGGGACGAACGCCCGCAGAGAAATTGAGTTGGCCCGAAGCGCTACGTCGCTTTATGTTTCGCAGCAACGTTGCCGAATCACGCGACCCTCACCAAGTGGTTCCCTGCCCTACCAATTCAGCGGGCACGATTCGGCAGTTGGACGATCGGCAAGCGATCTTTTTACAAGACTTTGATCTTGTCATGCGTGAACACGAACACGTTTCGCTTGGGCCCGGGGAATTGTTCGGCGAAGTCGCGGCGATGTACCGCTCGCCACGCACGGGAACGGTGATCGCCGAAAACGAAGCCACGCTACTCGAAATACGCTGGCAAGGTTTGCGGATGTTTCGACGCGACAAAGCGTTCGCAGAAAAACTTGAATCGCATTATCGCGAACAATGGCTCGCGATCCATCTGCGAGAGATCCCCTTACTTCGCTATTTGCCCGAAGACAAACTGCAGCGTGTCGCGGACCGCACTCAGTTGGGATCCTACGGGCGGATGGAGTGGGACACCGATTACAAACGTCAGCGGAAACTTCCTTTAGCCGAACAAATCAAATCGGAACCGCTGGTCGCCGAAGAAGGCCATTTGCCGACCGATTTGGTGATCGTACGGAGTGGTTTTGGACGGCTCTCCCAATCTTACGGGGCCTCGCATCGCACCGCGGCCTACCTCGGCAAGGGGCACGTCTTCGGCATCGAGGAATTGGCCTACAACGCCTTGCGGACACCGCAGATGCCGCCCCGAATGCTACAACATTCACTTCGCGCGATCGGCTTTCTCGACACCCTTTCGATTCCCGCCGAAGTGTTTGCCGAAGAGGTGCTGCCGCATATCCGTCGCAGCGAACTCCCTGCCTCGGTTGCAAAATGGGTCACGCAAGCTGAAAAACGTGGCACCGACCGCCGCAACCAGACCCGTTCGCCGAAATCAAAACGGGACGGCGGCCGCGATCTACCGATCGCTACGGGAACGCAGTACCAACAAACCGAATTGATCGAATTCATTGTTCAAAATCGCTTGAACAACGGCCGCGAAGCGATGGTCATTGATTTGCATCGCTGCACTCGCTGTGACGATTGTGTCAAGGCATGCGCCAGTGTGAACGATGGCAATCCTCGTTTCGCTCGCCAAGGATTGATTCACGATCGATTGCAATTTGTTCAAGCCTGTATGCATTGCGAGGACCCGGTTTGCATGATCGGCTGTCCCACCGGATCGATCGCGCGCGACGTTGATACCGGCGTAGTCGAAATCCACGAACCGATCTGCATTGGTTGTGGAACGTGTGCCAATGCGTGTCCGTATCAGAACATTCAAATGGCCAACATCCGGGATCGCGATGGCAAACCCTATCACGACCAAGCGACGGGGAAGCCGATTACGAAGGCGACCAAATGCGATCTCTGCAGCAGCCAACCGAGTGGACCGGCATGTGCCTCGGCGTGCCCGCACGACGCCTTGGTCCGGATTGATTTGACCGAATCAAAGCCGCTCACCCAATGGTTAGAGCGACGGAGTTAGCACGCATGAAACCGATTCATTTCCGAACCCGCCGCTGGATTGGCATCACCGTCACCTTGATCGCCGCCGCGATCGTGATGATCGTCAACCAATGGCAACACAATCGACTCGGTCACGCCAGCCACTTCACGGGGTTTACCCTGTTGGCAACACTCTGCTTGCTGATCCTGCTGGGGGTTCGACGGCGGTTGCCGGTGTTACCTCTGGGCAATGTCAGCACTTGGACGCAGATCCATCTCTATACTGGACTATTCGCCACGGTCGTTTACGTCGCCCATGTTCCGGCGCTGATTGCCGGAGGGCAATTTGAATGCACGCTTTCGCTGATGTTTTTAATCGTGACCGCAAGCGGCTTTTATGGGCTGTACGCTAGCCGGACGTTGCCGCGGCGGTTAAGTGCGGTCAATGGCGAATATCGCTACGACCAAATTCCATGGCACCGGAACGAAATCGCCAAGGCCGCCAACCGCTTGTTGGATGGAACCAGCAACGAACCGGCGATGACCGCACTAAAAACCTTCTATCGCAAGTATCTAACCCCCTTTTTCGATTCCTCGCCAACGCTTGCTTACGTCGTCGCGCCCACCGGCCATCGCCGACGTCGTTTGTTATCCGAATTAAAAGAGCTCGACCGTTACCTCGAATCGCAATCGCGATCGACCGCGGGCCAGTTTGCCGCCTTGGTGCGCCGACGCGATGATTTGGATTACCAATACGCGCTGCAATTACGTTTGCGATTGTGGGTGATCCTACACAGCATTTTCTCTCTGTTGTTGTTTGCCGGTGCGATTATCCACGCCGCTGTGGCGCTGCGATTTACGAGCTAAACGGACGCATTATTGCACTGCATTGTCCGCTCGCGGCCTTCCTCTCCCATTCCTCCTGCAACAACACGTCCCCCAGAACTGATGCCACGCGAAAATCTCCATCTGCCGTCGCCTCCTGCGATCGATCGCCCCGGAGACCGCTGGGTCTGCGGCGCCCAACGGTCTGGAAAAAAGTGCGACACGGGGCCGACACGATTGGGAACATGCCCATTGGCCGAAGCGTGTTGTCCACAGCGCACGTGGACGAACGCACGAAAATCGGCCGCGCTAATATTGTCATTCCTTGCCATCGCTTTCCTGTTGGCGGCAAGCCAAACCCAATGGGTTGCCGACTTTTTTAAACCTGGTGAACTGGCCACTCCCCACGCACAGATTCTGGCGGGCACCTTGTCAAGCCAACGATGTGCCGCATGTCATGCCGAGGCTTCGATTCAGCCGACGTCTTGGTTTCGCAGTGCCGGTGCCGGGCACGACCACGTCACGCAAACCGATCGCTGTCTCGATTGCCATCACACCACGATCGATCGCTCCACAGCACGGCTCGCACATAATTTGCCCGCTGAGGCTCGAAAGCAAATTCGCGATCTTGCCTTACAAAACTCAGGCAACACGGTGGCGACCCAAGTAAGCCATCACGCCCCCTCCCCGGCGGTGAACCAAGAGCGTCTTGAGTGCTCAGCGTGCCATCGCGAACACCGCGGCGCGGACGCCAATCTGATGGTGATGACCGACGCTCAATGTCAAACCTGCCATCAAAATCAATTTGGCAGCTTCGCCACCTCGCATCCCCAATGGTCCGATTGGCCCTACGGGCGTGGTGGCAAGATCGCGTTCGATCACTCGTCCCATGCGACCAAGCACTTCCCGGCATCGAACCAAGGCGAAAATTCGCTCGTCTTCAATTGCATACAATGCCATCCCAAGAACGAAAACAACGAACTCCGTCGCACCGTCGACTACGAAGTCGCTTGTCAATCGTGCCATGACAAGGGACTCAAACTCGAATCCACCCACGGCATCGAGCTGTTTGCGTTACCGACCATCCCCGAAGAACGATCCCGAGCGTTTGAATCATGGCCGGTTGCGGCGACGGGGTTCTACGATGGCACGATCGCTCCGTTGGCCGAACTATTGCTGCGCAGCGAAAAACAGGTGGCTGCCGCGATGCGGACCATCGAAGAGCGAGATTTCAGCCGCGTACTCGCCGACTCGCCGGATCAACCCGCCGCTGCTGCGACCATCGCCCAGGCGCACCGCACGCTGCTAGCCGATGTCGCCGCCCGTGGACAAGCCGCGTTGATCCAGCGCGCCGAAGCGAGTGGAGTCTCCTCCGCTGCGCTGCGGAACATCATTCGCTCCATCCCCCCTCAAATGTTGGCGGATACCTATCGCTTGTGGTTTCATAATGAAAACAAGCCTGTGCCACTGACCCATCAGCGACGCTCCCCAAGCCCGTTCCGGTTGGTCGCCACGACAGACGATCTGCTGCTCGGCGGCAACGACGACGTACTAACGGACGACGATTTACTTACCCCTGACCCGCTGAGCACTGACCTGCAAAACTCAGACCCGCTAAGCATGGATTTATTGGACGCGGACCCATTGGACGCGGACCCTCTGGACTCCGATCCATTGGACGCGGGGAATCAGCAACGCACCACGAAACAGCGTGATACACGATTTGATCCCAACCGGATGCTTGCCGAAGGTGGCTGGTACCGCGACGAATTGAGATTGGCCATCGTCTATCGAGGCGGCGGCCATGCCGATCCGATCATTCGATCCGCGATCGAAACGTTGGCGGCATTGCCCGCGAATGACCCGCTGCGAACAAGGATGCTCGCCAACCGCACCGTGGCGGCCTGTATTAGCTGTCACCCGAGCGCGTCGATGGGCGGCGGAAATTGGGTCAGCCCTGCTTTGGTTGGACAAGGCCGCACGTTTACAAAATTCTCGCATAAACCGCACATGAATATCGCCGGATTGACCGATTGCGTGCATTGCCACGAGGTCAGCAAGACGCACGCCGACTTCGAACCGATCAAATTGCAATCCTGTGCGGCATGCCATACCGCCCATGGTGCAGGCGAATCGTGCACGACGTGCCATCTCTATCACGTCGATTCGTTTTAAAGAGAGGTAAAGCTAATGATAGGTAAGGCATTGCCCACCCCACCGTCTCAGATCGGAAGCAGCGGATCGCGTTCACGGTTTTGCCTGGAGATTTCATAACCCGACACACCAGTGAGGGAATGTCCCGTTGGGCTCGGTCTCTTTGACTCGGGCCCTTTGACTCGGTCTCTTTGACTCGGGCACTCGCTGACGCTTCGGGTTGTGCGTCAATCAATAGCCGTAACGCCTTGCGGAGTGAGCGTTAAAGACACGCTTGCTCGTTCACATGCAATCTTCGGTTTAGGCCCAATAGCAATCGTTGATCGGTCCCCCGTCATCAACAAGGTCGGTTTCGGCCAGGAACAATTGCCCGGCATTGGGACATTTCGCTTTCGCTTCGGCGTCCATATTTTCTACCGCCGTCGTGATGATCAATTGGATCTTCCCTTCGTAGCGAACCAGGGCGGGGCAAGTGTTTTGCGGCGATCCCGGGGTTTGCCAAACACAGACGAGCTCGCCCGTGGCGATATCGTACATCCGCGTCGATCCAAACTCGGCGACATCGGGCAGGAACATCGAAACGATCAACTGCTTCCCATCGGGGGTTAGGATCGCACCATCAGGCACCGCAGCGTCGCTCGTCAAATCGACCACGACTGTCGGCTCGCCAATCGACCCCGCCTCGATGTCCAAACGGTAGCGAACGATTTGACGCGTCGGTGAATCGATATCGTAGAGCGAAAGCGAACCATCACTCTCTTTGACGATTGATTTTCCGTTGCTACAAATCTGGTCGTCGCGAAGTTGGATCAGCTTTGCGTCGCGGCCTCGGTACAGATAGAGCCCCGCTTTGCGAGTGGCAAACTCGAGATCCTTGGTGCCGAAAACCAAGTTGTCCTCAAACAAGGTGCCATCGTTGATGATCGTGTTGTCGACGCTCGCATCGATGCCATCTTGAAACGACTCAAACACCTTCGTCTCGGTGTCAAAGAAACCGAGCGACCGCTCGCAGCCGACGACGAACCGGTTGGCGGTTTTGCAGGGAAAGGCGAACCCGGGGCGTCCGGGCAATTCAAACGATTGATTCGTTTCTGTGGCCAAATCGTAAAGGTTTAGCGAACCGTGGGTTGCCTGGGCGCCGTGCTGGATGCCAACCCACGAGAACGTTCCATCGGCGAGTGCGAAGGGGCCTTCGGGCAAAAAACGCAGCGCGTCGGTGCTGGGGACGGGAAGTGCAACGGCTTGGCGAATTTCGGGCATCGATCGGGTCTCACTCTTGTCAAGGGCTATAGCTGTCAACGCAAACGGTCATGAACGAACCGACCGCCGCGACGTGGGGGCACTGCGATTGGCCATAGTGTGCCATGTTCTTCGCCACGAAGAAACAGGGCGATTCGCGACAAGTCATCCATGCCCTATGATGCCAATCAAAGACCTTCACGAAGGTTGCCTCCGCCGCATCGCAATCCCGCCTGCGGCGGGAACAACAAGATTGCAAGAAAACGCACGCGTTCATGCGCTGCGACCGAGTCACGCTTAGAGGACGACAAACGATGACATTAAGTATCATGCGCCGATTTACATTTTGCGCTGGCCACCGATTGGTGGGGCACGAGGGCAAATGTCAAAACCTGCATGGCCATAATTACGTGGTCGAGGTCTACGTGACCGGACAGTCCCAAGATGCGGTGGGGCGTATCTTAGACTTCAAATTGCTCAAAGAGCGATGCAACGGTTGGTTGAATGAGAATTGGGATCACACGTTTATTCTTTGGGACCAGGACGAGAATGGACTCGCAGCGATCCGCGCTTCCCAACCGCATCGCATCTATGAACTGGGCACAAACCCGACCGCCGAAAACATGGCGATCCATTTTCTCCACGAGATTTGCCCAAAAATTCTAGAAGGCACTGGGGCTTCGGCCTTCAAAGTCCGCTTGTGGGAAAGCGAAGAAACTTGTGCCGAAGTCGAATTGAAGAATTGAACTCCGCCGGGGCTGCAGTGAAACGAGTTCGGGTGAAGACGACCACGCTATCGACGTAGCGTTGGCAAGTTGCACCCTCCCCGGACGCTAGCGCGTCCGACCCTCCCGCACGCGGGAGGGTATTACGTGTTGGCAACACCTCGCACTGCAGCGCTCTACGGTGTTACTCAGGATTCAATCGCTAGCGATCCTTCCTCAACATCAAAACGCCTTTACGTGGACCGTCTGGCCTTTCCGTGTTGACACTTTCTTGGAATTAAATTCGTGCTTCGTTGGATAATGCCCTTGAGGCTTCAGCACGCAGTAAACCATGTGATCGCCTTCCTTCATGTTCTTGTACTCGGTCGATTCGCCCGGATTCAAAATCCGACCTCCGTATTTTACGAAGTCATGAGGTCCCGCATTTTGAAGTGAAGGGCTGGGGTCCACACTACAGTAGGCAACCTCCGTTTTGCTGTGATTTTTAATCCAAAGCTTGCCCAATTCCTTCGCTCCGCCTCCACCGGCCGTAGCGATCGAAGGAACTGCGAACACGAGCAAAGCAGCGAGACATAGTTTGTACATCAGAGCACTCTCTTTCTTTTGCGAAACAGGAATGGAAACTCAAAGTGGAAAACCAAATGGAAAGCTAAATTGGCAATGGAACTCGATGTCGTTCGAAACAAACAACGTGTCCACTGCTCTCTAAACAGCCTGCGACGAACTTGACTCCTTTGTAAATCGAGATTGCGACGGGTTAGTAAAGGACGCGGTGATGGATTGGGCAAACGGCGCAAAGATCCGGCGGCAATCGTTTGAACTCATTCTCGGACGTGTTCCGTTGGCATCACACATCGGCATCTGCATCTGGTTTTTCATTGCGGCGTTTCCGGCCGTGCGGGCAAGACCGATGGCGAGGCATGAAGCTTGCGATTGGAAGGGTTAGTGGGCAAAAAATTCGTTCACCAGTTCGTATCCGTAGCGTGAGCAAAGCGCCCCGATCAAATTGACATCTGTCGATTCCGATAGAAACCTGACCGCTCCATCGCAAAGCGCAACCTGGGCGCCGCCGCGGTGAAAGCTAAAAATCTCGCCGCTGTTCTCGAGGTTGATGCCACCGTTATCGTGCGAGATCGTATTGCGACCGTCCGCCCACAACCCATACGAATCCGGCATCCGATCGACCACCTCGGCCAAGAAAATCGTATTGCTCGTGCCATCGATAATTTCACTGAACGACACCGGCCTCAAACGAACGGGCGTCGAAGAAATCAAAACACCATTGTTCAGGTCGATCCCTGCGTTGGCACGCTCGGACGCCAGCGCGCTGCCCATCACCCCGGCGTAGTCAGTGTCCCCCTCGCCGTCAAAGATTGACGACGGACAGCGAAAGGTGGGAATGACCGCCGAAATCAACGACGCGTTCCGCAACGGTTCATCCCAAGCAACGCTACGGTCATAAGATTCTGCGATCGCGGTCTGTTCAATCTGGGCCAATATTGCCGAGGACCAAGATTGATTTCGACCGTACAACCGATCATTCCCGAGCGGCAAGGTGTCAAAGATCCCATGAAATTGATGCAGCCCCAGACCAAGCTGGCGAAGATGATTTGAACATTGCGCCCGCCGAGCCGCTTCTCGGGCTGCTTGAACACCAGACAAGCTGAGCGATAATAGAACGCCGATGATGCTGATCACCACCAGCAACTCGATGAGCGTAAACCCAGCGACACAACGCCGTTGGTCGTATCGCGAGCCAGCGACGTGAATCGTGACCGGAATTTTCATCACCCGAAAAGACTGCGGTACCATGCCTGTTCGACGCTACCAACGCCGCTCCGTGCTTAGTCGCATCCCAGCACCGCCCGTGTGGGTGCCGCGAACCCCCTCTTGTGTCCATCTCTTTGTATCGCCCGCATTTTTGAGATGCAAGGAGTATCTTTGGAAATTTAGGAGGATTCACAGCAATGTTTCCCAAGCAACGGCTGACGACAGATCCACTCCATTTCATCGTCCAGGGCGGCAAATGAACGCCTCGATCGCACGATTGCAGACCGTACAATCGAAAACCGTCATACCTGAATTTTGGGATCGAGCGAAACTTAGCGTCGCCCGCGCATTGCATCGGATGAGGTGCATGTCAGTCGAGAATTCGCTCAAAGAATTCAGGCACGGCGTTTGCTACCATTCTCGTTTACGTTCGTGACCCGTCCGAGTGGCGAGACGGTGGGGTTTCCTTTTTTCCAGATCGAGGTTGGCAATCACGACACCACCCAATCCACCGCCTTCCTTGGGTGTCCCCTTTCCAGGCGACACCTCTACTGCCTTCGTAATGGACTCGCCATCACCCTGGAGCTGGCAATTTGTATTTGCGCTCCAAATCGGTACAATGCATGCAAAACCTACATCGCCCTCCACAGCAACGAATGTCTCCCATCGCTCCGAAAACGCGTCCCAACCTAGACAGTTCTCCGCTGATTATTGGCGAAGTGCTGTTGGATCACTTTCCCGACGGGCGTCATGTTCTTGGAGGCGCTCCCTTCAATGTCGCTTGGAATCTGCAAGGCATGGGACGCCACCCGACCTTCGTCTCCGCCGTGGGTGATGACGCGGAGGGTCAACAAATCCGCGCTCACATGGCGACATGGGGAATGGAATTGAAGGGATTGCAAACGAGCAAAGACTACAAAACGGGAGTGGTCCAGGTCACGCTGCAAGGCGGACAACCGTCGTACGAAATCGTTTTCCCCTGTGCCTACGACGACATCGATTGCATTGCGGTAGCCAGTGAGTCGGACGCTCCATCGATGGGCGGGCATTCGAACAGCGCAACGGGCCGCGTCCTCGCGCCCCCTTCACTGCTTTATCACGGCTCCTTGGCATGGCGTGGTCAGCGGACTCGCGAGGCGATCACTCAATTGATTCGCAGCCCCCATGGGCTGCGTTTTGTGGACGTCAATATCCGCCAACCGTGGTTCGATCACGAATGGCTTTCGGAGCTGCTCTGCGGTGCCGACTTTATCAAACTCAACGACGAAGAATTGGCCGAGATCAGTGGACTCCCTTGTGGAACCACAGACGCAGTGAATCGAGCCGTTGAAAAACTCTGCAGCCAATACGGCAGTGCCGTCTATTTTATCACCAGCGGCGCCCAGGGTGCCTACGCGGTGACCGCCACGCAAACTTGGTTTGCGGCGGCACCACAACCGGCTTCGATGATGGATACGGTGGGTGCCGGAGACGGTTTCGCGGCCGCTGTGATCGATGGAATTTTAACGGGACTGCCCTACCCCACCATTCTCGATCGCGCCGTTCGTTTTGCCGCTCGCATCTGCGAACTGCGAGGGGCCACGTCGACCGACGCATCGATTTACCAACTCGACTAGAGCAGAGAGGCAGGAATGTTTGGGTGAAATCCCATTAGCCGCTTGGGCGTTAGCCCCGCTTGAACCGTTTGAACCGTGGCTAACGCCAAAACGGCTAATCTACCGAAAGATTCCTGCCTACCTGCTTCGTTCCGACGCGCCGTCCCCCCAATTCCAACGACACACTGTATTCCAACGACACACCGTATTTCCAACGACACACCGTGCTCACGCCCGCATTCGCCCCTTCCACACTGACGCGGATCCGTACTCGGCTCACGTCGCCCGGTCGTGCCAGCCCCGCAATGGACGTCTCCGCAATGGACGTCTCCGTGAAGCGTGAAACAACCCTCATTTAGCATCGTCTTTAGAATCGTCACCCACCTCAAATAGAAACGTCAAGGTTATGCCTGAAACAGAAATTGAAGGATCAAGTTCGAGACAAGCGTCACGAAAAAAGCGGCTTCTCGAGCGAGAAAACGGTTTGAAGATAACGCTGATCAGCCTACATGGATTGATCCGCGCTCACGAACCCGAACTGGGCTGCGATGCCGACACGGGCGGCCAAGTGATCTATGTACTGGAGTTGGCTAAGGAACTTGCTTCCCAGCCAAATGTACGTGAAGTGGAATTACTGACGCGACAAATCATTGATCCCAAGGTCTCCGACGAGTACGCCCAACTTGAAGAACCGATCAGTGAAAACGCCAAATTAGTGCGTATCCCGTTTGGCCCCAAACGCTATCTGAAGAAGGAAGCATTGTGGCCCTACATCGATCATTTCATCGACCAAACATTGGTCCATTTTCGCCGTACGGGCATTCCCGATATTATTCATGGTCACTACGCCGACGCGGGACTCGCCGGCGGCCAACTGGCGCGTTTGCTGCACGTTCCGTTTATCTTTACCGGACACTCGCTGGGCCGCGTTAAGCGTCAACGTTTGTCGGTCAACAAAGACAATCTCGATTCACTCGATCGACGCTACAAATTTCCCCTGCGCACCGAAGCCGAAGAGATTGCCTTGGAAACAGCCTCGATGGTCGTGACCAGCACGACGCAAGAGGTTCAAGAACAATACGAACTGTACGATCACTATGTGCCATCACGGATGGAGGTGATCCCGCCCGGCGTCGATCTGTCGCGATTCTCACCGGCCGACTCAGCTTGGCAACGCCCCCAAATTGCCGACGCGCTCGATCCGTTTTTGCGAGACCCGAACAAGCCCATGATTCTGACCATGGCACGTCCGGATGAACGTAAAAACTTAACCATGCTTGTCGATGTTTACGGACAAAGTCCGCAACTGCAAAAGCTTGCCAATCTGGTTTTGGTAATGGGATCGCGTGACGACATGTTGCAACTTCCCAAGCCACAGCGACGCGTGCTTGATAGTGTGCTGCATCGAATCGATAAATATGATCTGTACGGACGGGTCGCCTATCCAAAAACACACGCCTCCAAGGATGTGCCCGATCTGTACCGCTTGGCAACCCAGAGCAAGGGCGTCTTCATCAATCCCGCCTTAACCGAACCGTTCGGTTTGACATTATTGGAAGCGGGGGCGACCGGGCTTCCGATCGTCGCCACCAACGATGGCGGTCCGCGCGACATCATCGCGAACTGTGACAACGGATTGTTGATCGATCCCCTCGACCCAGAGATGATTGAGAAAGCACTGCTGAGGACGTTGACCGAACCGGAACAGTGGCAAACATGGTCCACCGCAGGGATCGAGGGAACTCGCAAGCACTATTCGTGGAGCAACCACGCGAAGCGTTACCTACGCGACTTGGACGATATTTTGGAACACTCCTCTGTGCCCGCATTGGTCCGATCGCCGCGTGCACGACGACTTCCCGAGTTTGATCGATTGATTGTCACCGATTTGGACAATACGTTGACCGGGGACGAGGAAGGACTTGCCCAATTCGCGGAGTTGCTGAAACAGAACCAACACATTGGGTTTGGAATCGCGACCGGCCGCCGACTTGATAGTGCGATGGAACTGCTCTCTCAACTTGGGTTACCCGAGCCCGATGTGATCGACACCGACGCCGGCACGCAATTGCATTACGGTGACAAATTGACCCCCGATCGCAGTTGGCGAAAGCAGATTGACTACGCTTGGAAACCGGACGAGATTCGCCGGGTACTCGAGGAATTGCCGGGCTTCTATGTCCAAGAAGACTCGCACCAATCGGAATTCAAGCTCAGCTACGAGATCGACACCAAGTTGGCCCCCACGACGACCCAGATCAAGAAACATCTGCGGGCGGCCGGTTTGCGTGCTAAGGTTTTGTTATCACTGGGCATGTACCTCGACATCATCCCCGTGCGGGGGGGCAGCGAAATGACCATTCGCCATTTGCTGTGGAAATGGGGCTTTTCAGCTGATAACGTGCTCGTTGCCGGCGATAGCGGCAACGATGCTGGCATGTTACTGGGTCGCACCTTAGGCGTGGTCGTGTCCAACTACAGCCCCGAATTAAACCGACTGCGGAACCATCCCCGCGTCTATTTTGCGGAGCACTCGCACGCGCGTGGCATCATCGAAGGCATCGAGTACTACAACTTCTTAGAGAACATCGTAATTCCTAATGATCAGATCGAATCCTAAAGGGCTCCGCAACGGCAGCATCACCCCGCGCGCCAGTGGACTCTCTTACGAGGCCGATCTTTCCTTAAAACGCTTAGCACCGCGGTTGCAAGCGTTCTGGGATGCCCACGACGCCGACGAGGAATTGCGTCACGAATTCGGGCTGCGTTTGGCGGACCATTGGGAAGAATTGTTTGCGTTGTTATTTGAGTTGTATGGAACTCGCTACGACTTCTTTTTCCATCTCGAACAAATTCTACTGACCGCCGCCGCCGCTTGGCTTGACCGTCCCGAGCCCCTCCGCGAACTCGATCGCCATCGCATCAACGAACCCGATTGGTTCACCTCGGAAAAGATCGTTGGCGGAGCGTTGTATGTCGATTTGTTCAGCGAGAACCTTGGCAAGCTGACCGAGTCGATTGACTATTTCAAAGAGCTCGGGCTGACCTATCTCCATTTAATGCCCCTGTTTGCAGTCCGTCCCGGGGACAACGACGGCGGCTATGCGATTAGCAATTACCGGAGCGTCGACCCGCGACTCGGCACGATTGAAGATTTGCGAAATCTTGCCTCCGAGCTACGCAAAGCGGGCATCGTGTTGGTCCTCGATTTCGTCTTTAACCATACCTCGGATGATCATGAATGGGCCAAGCATGCTCAATCGGGCGACCCCGAGTACCAAAACTTCTATTACATCTATCCCAATCGAGAGCTGCCGGACCAGTACGAACGAACCCTCCGCGAAATTTTCCCCACCGTGCGGCGTGGCAACTTTACCTGGCACGACGGCATGCAGAGCTGGGTCTGGACCACCTTCAACAGTTTCCAGTGGGACTTGAACTACAGCAATCCAGCGGTGTTTCGGGCGATGCTCGAAGAGATGTTCTTTATTTCCAGCACGGGAATCGACATTTTGCGACTCGACGCGGTCGCCTTTGTCTGGAAACAGATGGGCACCAATTGTGAAAACTTGCCCCAAGCCCACACCTTGATCCAAGCCTTCAGCCGATTGGCGCGCATCGCGACGCCCAGCTTGTTGTTCAAATCCGAAGCGATCGTTCATCCCGATGATGTGGTCAAGTACGTCAGCCCCGAAGAATGCCAAATTTCCTACAACCCGACGTTGATGGCGTTGTTGTGGGAATCGCTCGCGACACGCGAAACGCGGTTGTTATGTCGCTCGCTCAGTCATCGACACAAATTGCCCCCCCACACCGCGTGGGTCAACTACTTGCGCTGTCACGACGATATCGGTTGGACGTTTGATGACGCCGACGCGGCCGCCCTGGGCATCAACGCCTACGATCATCGACAATTTTTAAATTTGTTCTACACCGGACAATTCAAAGGCTCGTTCGCCCGCGGCGTTCCCTTTCAAGAAAACGTGCAAACCGGCGATATGCGCATTGCCGGTACCCTCGCTTCGCTAGCGGGACTTGAACATGCGATCGAAGTCGGCGACGAACACGAAAAAGAAATGTCGATTCGGCGGATGCTGCTGTTACAAGGAATCTCGCTCAGCATTGGGGGCATTCCGCTGCTCTACCTGGGCGAAGAATGGGGCATGCTAAACGATTACGACTTTGTCAAAGATCCAGCCAAGGCAGGCGATACGCGGTGGGTCCATCGTCCCAAAATGCAGTGGGAATTCTTGCACGAACTCGACGACAAAATCGCTTCGGGTGACGGTTCGATTCGCACACGGATCTTCCGTTCGCAGCAAAAACTAATCGCGACTCGCAAATCGTTGCCCGCGCTCGCCGGACAAAACATGGAACTCGTCGCGACTGGTAACGTGCACCTGTTAAGCTTCATTCGAATCCACGAAAGTCATCGCTTGATCGTGATCGCCAACTTCTCGGACCAACCACAATCGGTCGATGGCAATCGTCTCCGCACCGTCGGTTTAGGACGTTTTTTCCAAGATGCATTGACCGATCGCGAATTTGGCACCAGCGCTGACATTGTGCTCGAAGCCTACGAAACCCTCTGGTTATTGCGAGTGTGAGACCAACGATGGATTTAAAAGTGCTTGCGACCGATCTGGACGGGACGCTCATCCCGCTGGAAAACGATCACGACAACCGTCGCGACCTTGGCGAGATCGAGCGTTTTTTGCACGACCACGATATCGAGCTACTGTTCGTCACCGGTCGCCATTTTGCCTCCGTTGAACAAGCCATTCTCCAGTACTCGCTGCCGCATCCCGAGTGGATCATCTGCGACGTCGGGACCACAATCATGCGTCGTCCCGGTCCCAGCGGCTCGCTCGACAACGCCATGGAACGGGTCCAAGCATACCAGGACAACTTGGCATCGATCGTCGGCTCGATCGCGACCACGGATTTGATCAAAGAGTTTTCCGGGATCCAGGGGACGCGGGTCCAAGAGCCCGAGAAACAGGGGCCGTATAAACTCAGCTATTATGCCGACGCATCCCAATTAGATTCGATCGTCGACAGATTCCAGCAAACATTGGCTCGCATCGCGGCTCCCTATTCGATCATCGCCAGCATCGATCCGTTCAACGGGGACGGTTTGATCGACCTATTGCCCCGCGGCGTCTCGAAGGCTTATGCACTTCGTTGGTGGGCCGAGCACATGACGATTCATCCCGATGCGATCGTCTTCGCCGGCGATTCCGGCAACGACTTGGCCGCACTGACGGCCGGTTATCGAGCGATTGTGGTGGAAAACGCCAGCGACGCGTTGAAGCGAGACGTCCGCGCGGCGCACCAACGCGCCAACACCGAACACTTCGTTTTCCTAGCGAACCAAAAAGCAACGAGCGGCGTGATGGAAGGCTTGAAATATCACAGCAACGCTCACTAGCGCCTGCCGCGTGGGAACGCTTCCACCCCCCGCAGCATCAGCGTCTAGAATTCTGACTGAAACTCCAGTCTTCACGCCCCCAGCTCACTTTGGCTGATGCGATGCGTTGGCACCGGGCGGCCGGGGCGAAACGATTGCGTTTGCCGGATCACCACTTGCACATCCCGCGCACCGCAGGCCTCTCTAACCGCGGCCTCCACCTGCGACTGCAATTGCTCTGGATCGATCGCGACCCGCGCGTTAACGACCAATTCAGCGGATTTTGTTTTGCAATCCGAGGCCAGCGAGAGGACCGCCGCGCTGTCGCTGCTGACCAAATTCGCAACACCGTGAAAGCCGTCCCACAACCCAATCGTTTTCAAATGGGCGGTTTCGGCAGCGGCCTCGGCCAATGAGATCCGCAGCCGATTGACGATATCGAGAATCAATTCATCGAGCACAAACTCCGATGCACTCGTTGCGGTCAAACTCATATTCAACCAACCCAACTCCGCCTCTCCTTCGGCATAAATGTCGTAGTCAAGATCCAGGATACGGCGACCGAAATCGCCCCGTTGATCCAACAACTCCAAGAACGCGTCAAAACCATCACCGGTCTTGGCGGAGATCCTGAGCACGGGGACATCCGGCGCTTCGCTCGCAACCAAACGCGTCAGTTCGTCAAGTTCCTCGGTCGACAACTCGTCGGCGCGATTGATCAAGACAAAATCGGCTTCTTCTAATTGCTTCTTGAAAATGTAGGCCGCCTTGGGTGAAAACCCCGCCTTCGCCTCGCCACTTAGGATGCGTCGACCATGACTCGGTTTCAAAATCACCCCATAGGGCGCCACATCAAAACGGTCGCCAAACAATTGCATCAACGGTTGCACCACCGTGGCGACCAAGTCGGTACAACTGCCCACCGGCTCGGCCAGGATCACGTCGGGACGACCACACTCGTCGAGCTTCGCGGTCGTGCTCGTCAGCTCGTTGAAATTGCAGCAAAAACAAGCTCCCGCCACTTCCCCCACCTCAAAGCCCTGCGAACGCAACGTATGCGTATCGACCAAGTCGGTGGCTTGGTCGTTCGTCACAATCCCCACCTTCAAACCCTGCGATTGGTAGGCGTGGGCCAGTCGTGCGATCGTCGTCGTTTTTCCAGCGCCAAGAAAACCGCCGACCATAATGAACCGAATCGAAGACATCGTGTTGCTCACGGGGGAGAGAGAGAGGGGGAGACAGGGAGACAGGGCCTCGTTGTTGGACCGAAGTCAGTTAAGCCGAAATAAGCGACCATCCCGGCAGAGACGATAGAGATTAGCCGGTGGATTGAACGAAGCGAACACCACCGGAAACGACTTGATTGAATTCACTCGATTTATCGATGACAAGGGGGGGAGTATGGGGGACTAGCGTCAAAAATGGCCTGGGATGCAAACCGTAGCTGCGTTCGCAGGAACGCGGTCCACCGTCGGATAACCCTAGCTAAATCAAAAAAATGCTCTAAGCAGTTAGGCAGGAATGAAAGGCTGAAATCCCATTAGCCGCTTGGGCGTTAGCCTGGGCTGCTAAAACTTTGGTATGGACAGAGCATTTCATCAAGGCATTTTTGTTCCGCGATCTTTGTCCTGAAGGCATTGTCATCATCCCGAAGGGATTCTTAGAGAATAGCCGGGGATAAGCGTAGCGACATCCCCGGAATCCGAACCGTAGTACACCGCCGACCCTGCGGGGTCAGTTGGGACATCCGCGCTGGCCTTCCGGTGGTGTTCGCTGCGCTCAAACCACCGGCTACTGTCTGTCATCCCGTTGGGATGAAAATTGCGCAAACCAAAAACCCACAACCCCAACTTTTCCACGGTCCAGCGTTAGCCCCGGTTGAACGTGGGAACAGTGGCTAACGCCAAAACGCTTAATCTTCCTGTCCCACCAATCTTCCTGTTACAACGGCGAAACCACCGCTTTGCAGCCAAAGCAGGTTACGTGACCGTCCCTCCGACCACGCAACATTCGCGCCGATTAGCGTGATTCGGGGGCAGAACCGAAACCAAAGTATGCCCGCCAATGGCGTAAAAGAGCGACAAAAGGAACCGCGTGCTGGTGACCAACAACGCCCGTGAGCGACCAAGGACAGGAAGGTTGGAAAGTCAAGAATTAGCCATGGCTTCGCTCTGCTAACAACACAAGGACACTGCATTAACGCGGAACATCGATCGCGAACGTCCATGATTTTCCGCTCGCTTCACCAGAGACGATCAAGCGGCGTGGTGAGTCGTCGGACTGCAATCGCTGGGGATCTTGGACGGGGACGAATCCACCTCGGCTCAAGACGCTGATGGCTGGATCCGTGGTAGGCGATACCGTGGCGTCGACGGACAAGACCTCGCATTGATCGTCACTCCCGAACGCGCCTCGCTCGGAGGCGTCATCGACGACTCCGTTAAAATCGTCATCGACATCAGCCTTGCCCGGTTGGCCGTCGCCACCATTGGTCACGACCACCCATGCATTGGAATCAAAACGCAGCATCTGCACGACGGCACGATCCACGGTGTCCCCAGATTCGCTCCCTTCGACTCGCTCGCCCAACGCAGCACGCTCCGCGATTTGACAGGCACGAATTAGCTCGGGCGAAGCCTCGTGGGTCGAAGCCGAGCGGAGCGAGTCCACTCGCAGCACGACTGCAAAGAGAACGACGATCAAGAGCAGCAAATTTTTCATAGTTCAGGCGGAGTGATCCCGGCGGCAACAGGCGGACCGTCATCACGATCCTTACGGTCTCATCAGATCGGCATACTTCAGAGCGGCATACTTCGTGTGGGTGTCGACGTCGAGATCGCGGAGCGATCAACGACATTGCCTAGAATCCTTATTGCGTATCGCTGTGGATCACCGACATTTGACGCATCAGACGCGTCGAGGGGTTAATCAATCGAACCGAAACTTCAATCGATTCGGCAGCGGTCGTAAAGGGTGGCAACGTTTCACTTTCCAACGCATCGTCGACGCCCGTGCCTCCTCCATCATCAATTCCATTGCTCCCCAAATCGGTGGTGTTTGCATTAGATGCACTCAACAACGCCCAGAGCGTACCTCGGTTGGTTCCGGTAAGACTTCCCTGAGGTAATCCGTCGGTTTCATAACGCGAGGTGTAAGTATCAAACGCGGGTTGAAAGAGTGAGATATTTCCACTGTTGACGACCAATCGCCCCGACTTGTAAAGCGATGTTGCGTACGCGTCGCGATTGTTTGCTGTGCCGGTGTAGTTCACGACACCGGAAAACGGCGTGACTAAGTAGCTAGATGCAGTTCCAATCGCGGACGAATCGGCTCCCTGCAGTCGGTCGAGTCGACGGGCTTGCCAACCGCGAAGCGATCCACCGGCCAACACAGGATAGGCAATGTCAACGTACCCTCCTCTGAGTTCACCACGCGCAACGCTTTGCGACGTATTGGAAACGGCTTCAATAAGCGCTTCGCGGTACCCGGCATCGTTAGGTCCCACCACCAGGTTGTTCGTGGTCGTGAAGGAAACCACTTCGGGATCGTAAATCTTCACGTCAAACGACAACGCGTTATTGACTAACACGTCTTCACCAATTCGCTCGACGCCCCAAACATCGTTGGGCGAATCCTTATGAATCGCATCTTGCCCCAAGACAAACTCAGGTCGCAAAAAACCACTCATCAGGGTGGGCGTAACCACCGTCCCGGCACTAAATGCGCGTGGTGGTGCCAACCGAGTGGGGCTACCACCGATCGTTTGAGACTCCAAAATGGTCGCCACACTTCCGAACGCAACCACCGGCATCGAAGTGGGGTAGTCCACCGTGCCTGAACCGGCAATCACTTTGGCGGGGACGCGAACGTGAGCGAATCGATTATGGGGTTGAGCCAGGTCGGTTAGCGAGTTCGCAGCACACCGGTTCGTAAACCCTCCCGTCGAGTTCAATACTCGGCGAACCGAAAGATCGCATTGTTGATGAACCCCAGCCATCCCGTATAGCCACGCATCGGTCGTGGTAACGCCGGGATTCAAGTTTGAGGCAGTTTCAGTTGGCCACGCATCGGGTTGCAAAAAATTGACGACATCCGACCCCGAACCGTAAGCCAACTGCTGAACCGGCAGCGTTCCATTGGCAAGATTCAAATCAGGTCGAATTAGCAACACGCGTCGATGGATCTTGATTCGATCCGGCAGACCGTTTTGTCCCCCGGAACCTCCCGCCAACGTGGAGTCCCCATCGACGTCGATGTATTGAGGATCATTGGGTGCATTGGTTGTTCCCGAGCTGCTCGATCCGCCCGAATACTCAGGACTGGCGAAATAAATAATCTCGGCGTACTTCGAGCGAATCATCACCGGTTCAAACGCATCGATCGCTGGGCTTGGCATCGTATAGCTCCCGCCGGTCAGCTGAGCTCGTTTTTGATCGAGCACATAACGAGGCACTTTGCCGGTAAACCAGCTATTCGGCGGAGCAACCGCCGTGAAGGCAATGTAGTCGTCGAAGTCGCCATAGCGAGAGTCGGGTAAATCGATGTTTCCTTCTGCATCCAGGGCGGCACGAAACAACGAAGACGTTGCATCGGTGACCGGACCTTCACTGTACAGGAAGTAACCGGGTTGGTCCGGTTCACCCATGTTGGGAGTCAATTTTACCGTACAGCGACTTAGTTCATCTTTGAGCCGCGTGGTCAAGTCTCGCAGATCATTGGACAAGCCCAAGTTAGCGCGACTATCGCGAACTTGTTCTCCCACAAAGGCGAACGCGCGTGCGAGCGCCGCCATCATCAGCAATGTGACCGTCATCGCGACGAGCATCTCAACCAATGTGAAGGCCAAACGACGCTGACGTACTGTGCAACGCTTTGAGTGATGGTACGTCATTTCGGGGATGTTTACGTTGTGGATCATTGGAAAAATCGCTCGAAGATAACCGTGTCACGCGCGTTCAAGTCTCGACCGGGAACAAAGCCCACCGGAATGGAACGGTCAATGATAAACATCGCGTGGTAACGTTTTTGTTGGCCGATTTGCTCGTTGTATTCTGCACCCAAGTCGTTCGTATTATTCGCGTCGACCTCGAAGAACCCCATCGTCAAACGGACCAGATAAACCTGAGAATTATCCGAGACAAGGTTGGGCATCCGCATCAAGGTTTCATATCGCATGAACGGATGACGATTTCGGTCGGCATAGGGCGCCGCGGTCGCCACAGGCTGCTGTGCAGTGTTGCGAACAAACATCGCCGTCGAGGTTGGAGTCCCCGAAGTCGCTCGCCCTTCTTGCACATCAAGGGTTCCCCCGCCGCGCAACAAGGTGGTATTCACCGGTCGGCGAACTAGGGAGTCGACATCGGACCCGTTCGTGGTGTCCGCGTCCGCGGTGGTGACCGAGTCACGAACCAGTGGAACATGGGATGCATTGCGTGCTTGCCGAAACACCCCTGCGAACTGAGTCGGATATCGCGGATCGAACCGATTCACATCGTAATTGTACGCCGGATTCGGTGTTTCATTGACGGCCGCTCGCGTCGTACCCGATGCGTCGTGACCGCGGCGTGATCTCTGAAATGCCGACCACGACAACTGACTTGCTGGCGTCCCGGCTTCGCCTGAATTCAAGTGCCCTTGCATCAACCCTTCCCAGGTCAACGAATTGGCAATCGTATTGAGGTTGATGGTCCCTGTACGAATGTTGTCGTAAAGGAAGTTAAAGGGCGCCGACATCAATGGCGAAAGATTTGCGTTTGCTGTGATGTCGGCGGGATTGATCGCCTCGATTTCGCCTCGGAACTGCGGCGGGGTCGAAACGAAATCAAACAGCGATGCAAACTCCGATGAAAACTCCGTCGGAGCCGTCGACCACGGAGACGTCGACTGCACAAAATTCCTTCGATCTTGACTGTGAAAGAAGTTAAGCAAATGACGGAATGGCGCAATCATCAGCCTGGCCCGTTCTGCGTTGTCGATGGCCGACGCTTGATCGGCGTCCGGATAAATATCAGGATTGACGCCGGCTGCGACCACGGAGAATTCCTCAAACAATCGTCCTTGAGAGCAGGCCGGCACAAGTATCAATTCCATCGGCGTGGCAAACGGTCGATTCAACCATGGGTGCATCGCAAAAGGAGTCGTAGGACGCCCGGTATTCAATCCCGTTTGTGGCGTACCAAAACCATTGTTTAGATAGTTGAAGGTGGTTTGCAGATGAGCGGTGGCTCCGGCGAACTCAAAGTAGGCGTTCACCGCACCGTTGACATTGGCCACCGTCCCTGGCAACGGAGCGCTGTAGGAATACAGCACGTTTGTTCCGGTGCCATCAATGGAAACCCCGTCGCGTTGTCGACTGCCGATTAGGTACGGCACCTCGATTGAACCTGGATTGCCAGCCCCCGCGGCAGCCGATTTGATAACATCCGCAGGACGTTCCTCACCGCTCAGAATCGTCAAATCCAGAGCGATTTGGTCGATCGTGCGATAGGGATTCAATACTGGGTGGAACCCTTGAGTCGGATCGGCCAACCGTTGTAAAAACGCCGTTCGCACATTTTCCACTGTCCCTAACATGGGGTCGGCAGCAGCCGGATCGGAAAAGTGATGCGTGAGTTCACGGATCGGTCCATTGACACGCATGTCCTCGGGTTGCCCCCGTGGAATCCCATTAGCGGCATTCCCGCCCGCATCGACTTCAACGTACGCATCGGTCAAAGGATAACCCGGAATGGTCGTCGAATATCGCTGAGTGGGTTCCGCGTAATAATTACTCGCGAACGGTTCCGAGATATTCAGCCCAATTCCCTGGGGGAGTGGCGTCGTCCAGGCCCCAGGTGAAAAACCGGCAATGACAAGCGCCAGCCCGTCTTGCGTGCGAGCCATCGTTCCAGCGGTAGGCGGATTGGTCGCATTGATCGTCACCGTTTCAAACGTCAACGGATTGGCCGGAGTCACCGGATCGGCCGCAAGGTCATATTGCATCAAGCCCGTTTCCCCCGCATCCGACTTGATTCGGAAATGTTGACCACTTGGCCCTGTGGGCTCTGTGTTGTAGGGCTTCGATCCCAAGTAGGTGATCACGCGTGGTGCAAGGGAAAGGTACTGCTCCGGCAACAGGCTGGTGGACCGGTTCTGATAATTGAAATAGACCCGATCCGGCGAAGTGATGTCCGTCAGCGGCGTGATCGCATTCTGCATCGCCGCAGCCGATCCGAAGTGATTGAAGAATACAAATCGTTGCAGTGCCAACGTGTTTGATGCAACTCCAAGTTCGTCCATTCGGCTAGGCTCGAACGAAAGCGTGTCAGGCAAAGTGTCACGCAGCGTGAGCGGTGAGCTCAGCACCGCGGGTGGCGCCGGAGGGTCGAAATGAGGTTCGCTGATCGCGATCCGCCAAACCGGCACTTCGAACGTCGGGTCTGAGGTATCACCGTAAACGTCATTCGCCGGATTCGCATCTCCCTGGTCATCAAAGTGAGTCGTTACCGTCCGACTTAGATCCAACGCATAATCAACAGCGGTTCCATTGTCCGCCACATCGTAAAGCTCCTGTGGAATCCCAGCGATCCATGGTGATCCTGAAGAGGCGGCAAGGCGTTCGCGTGTCGCATACAGTTCAAAGAAGGTCGAGCCTTGGGGAATGCGCACTTGATCGGTGTCTTCATCGTCCATGGGGTCATCCCCTTTCTTCTTTCCGCTCGAATCGATCGTTGTATCACGAACTCGAACATCATGAAAACTCGCCGACTCGGTGAACACGAGCTCGGGGTTCTCGACGCCCCAGACGACCCCTCGGTTCGGTTCAGTGGTCGTTAATAAATTACCGTCAACGCCCCAGCCATCGAAGGGATTTTCGTCGTACTCAAATGCCGTCAAGATCGAATCGGGGTCGCGGTAGTCCACGACATTGACCGCCCATTGCGCTAAGCGTCGGGCGCGATAGCGTTCTCGACTTGAAACCGGGACTGCCGGAGAGAGCGTATCGCCGTAGGTGGTAAAGCTTTTAGCGGTGGACGAACTATCGAGCTCGCGACTGATCGTCATCATCAAAACATAAAGATGTCTCGCTAACAATTGACGCGCTGAAACGGTTGCGGGCTCCTCAAAATTGTAGTCCGGCGTCGCGCCACTAAAGTTGCTGTGGATCGTCGCGCCAGCGAGTGATCGAAAGGCTGCCGATGATTCGTCTTCGGATGGATCATCAATGACGTTATTAGCATTGTCATCGATGCCATTGCCCAGCGGCCGATTGACGTCCAACTTACGCCCCAACCGCAATTCCGGTGCGATCAACTTCTTTAGCTCGGCGTTCGCCAAAGTCCCGTTGATGATTCGCGCGAACGATGCGTAGGCCGACGGGGCCGAGGGATCCATCGACGCGGGGGAATCATCGGATTTGCTAATCGTGGTTAGCGCCCGAGTGAACTCCATGTTTGAGCTGATCAGTGGATAAGCGAGGTCCAACAGTCGCGTGGGCAACAAATCGGTATCGTATTCATTGACTCGCAAGATCGGTTCGAGCTCACTGGCCGTAAACGGACTGTCACCGGATAGCTTGCCGTTGGGATCCATTTCGTAGGGGTGATTGACCGCCTCGTTGGTCGTGATCGGCGTGGTCACATCGGTTCCCACATTCACGGAAATCAAATTTCCCGCTGCAGAAATGCCGCTACCGCCGCGTCCATACGGATCGACTGAATTGCGATAACCTGACATCATGTTGAGTTTCGCCGGCCAAAAACGCCCCGTTAGGATACTAAACGCGTCCGCTCCGACTTTACCGGGGATGTTGTCGGTACCGACAGCAGCCGAGGAATATCTCGCTTCAAAAATTGCCGACAACTGTGCTGCCGATGCCCCGGGAAAATTAATTTCCGCAGGACCAAAGCCACGCCCGTTGAACAGTCGAAATGGCGTCGCCGTTCCGGTGGCAAATTGACCATTATAGGAAGTCAGCATCGTCGACTGATTGATAAGAGCAAAGTTGCCGTGAGCGTTGACATTCAGTCGTCCGCTCAAATCCTCGATCATCGGCGCGACCAACGGCTTCAGCAATTTGCCTTCGGGTGACGAGAAGACGGGAAGGTCCAGATCAATCCAGACGCTATCGGTGACACCGTCAAAATTATTGTCGACGTCATAAGCGTTGACGTCGTCACCAGCGAGTGTATTAACAAGTTGATCCAACCGATTCGCATTGTTGATCAACAGCGGAGCCTGCAGAGGGTAACTCTTGTTGCCTCCGGTGAATCGTTGATTCATTACCTGAGGAAGACCGGATCCGAACTGTCCTGCTGCGATTGGCAGCGGGCGCATCGTTCCGCGTGCCAAACTGGCCGTCACATTTGCAAAGTCACTCACGCTCGCACCGCTCCAGTCTTGAACGGCATTGGCGATGTAGTTGATCACCGCTGGACGATGAAAGGAGGGAATCATCTTGCCCGTACTAGGGTCGCGATAACTCAAAAACCAATTGTAGTAATCCGCTGCGTCGTACTCTTCGTCGAAATCGCCCAACAAGGCGCTTTTATCAACGTTACGGCCGAGATGGTTGGGTTGGAAACTAACCGGCAAATCAAATCCGATGGCGGGATTCGAACCGCCTACTACGGCGCCCGGGTTACTCGGTTGTTGCAAATTGGTGGCCGAGGTTGTTTGCCTGACCTTGTGACCCGGGACCGCGACCGAAGCATCGTAGCCGAGTCCCGGCGAATTTCGCGGAACCCCATTCATGCGAATTTTGTCGTTAGTAGCAATATCGCTCGCTAGAATTCCGTTCTTTGCCTGGATCACAAAATCGTGAAACGTTGGTGGCGTTGTGCTAGTGTCGGGCGCAGAGCGGATGACGCGGAAGGTTTGGTTAATCAAGTCACCGCTTGTAAAGGTGATGATTCGTCCCGCGTAGATGTCTTCCCAAGCCTCGTTCGCAAACACCGAGGAAGCCGAAGTATCCACGACACTCCGAAACGTAATAAAACCGCCGGCTTCTGTCGGAGTCAATCCCGAGCCGACTTGCAGTGCGAGGGAATCCTTCCTGCCGTAATAATCACTTAGTAGATCTTCGCCATAGAACGGATGATTCACGTCATTCGTTCCTCGAATGAGCGTCATTAACGCTTCTTCGATAAACGCATTGGGATCGGGTTGTTTGATCGTACGTGTCGCCAAGACGTAAGATGTTTTTTCCGATTGGGTCGCGAAAACAAGGTACGCAGCGACCAACAAACTGAAGAAGGTCAGCATGCTAAGAACGACCAACAGGATGATGCCCGAGTGGCGTTTACGTTTGATGCGTTTCATGTCAGTTGCTCGCAAGTCGCGAAAGTGAGAAGAGGGAAGGCAAGCAGAAAAGAGAGACATAACTTCTACAATTGATCAAGCTGGACGATGCGTTCGGTGACCGCCACCACTCCGGGAACGATGGTTGCAAAGGTGTCGTCCACGTAGTTCGTTGGCCCGCTAAGATTCAAGCCGAACGACCAATCCGGCCCATCGAGTAATACCTTGCGAAACCAGACGGGCGTGCCACTGGCCGTCGGAAAGTGACTGCCCAGGTTGGTATCGATCGAACCGGAGTTAGAGTCGGTAACAATGTTCAAGGCCTCGCGATCGGCCGAAGCGACGCGATACCAACGATGAACCGACTGCGTTGCACTGACTCTTCGCGACAACATGATCCAATCGTTCGCCTGTAGCAAATCGAGCGTTGACTGCGCCCCCGCTAGATAAACCATGCCGCCGGCCCCGCCATTGAAACCGCTGGCGAAGCTGACGTAGGCCAAACGTTCGTTGACGCCATTTCGACGCGGTTCGGTTTCCAGTGCGGTAGGGAAATCGGAGGACGAGTCGCGGTTCTTCATCACCACCACGCTCAACGAAGCGAAGCGGCTCGTGCCAAGGCGATTGACCGTGGCAATCCAACTGTATTCCCCCGAGGGGACACGCCTGCCATATTGCAGTCCGCTGTTGGATTGCAGCGCCATCAGTCGCGAATCCAGCGTCCGGTCCTTAGGCATGGTGATGTTCAAATCGTTCGAATTTTCGACCACCGTTCGCGTGATTTCGGCGTTGGTCGTCCCAAAGCCAATCCGCGGCAATCGTGGTTGTGACGCTGGCCACGCCGTTCCAGTGCTCGACGGGTTGAGCATCGGATCCTGAGTCTCGGCGAAGTAAGGGAAAAAGCGATCGTTGAACCCGGCAAACAAGGTCCCCGTCGACGCCTTGGCAGCGTACATTGGGTCGATGCAAAACGCATTGATCGGGGTTCGCGTCGCTCCCACGAGAGCCAGTTGTTGATCGGGAGCGAGTGACGGATCATAGTCAAGGGTTCGAGCGTCAAGCGAGCTGAGCGCACCGTCGCGGAGCAGTTTTCGCGAGCTCAACTCGGCGATCACATTCTCACCCATCGACGCCGCAACGCTTAGCCCCACGGCATGTTGACTGCGTTTGCCGGCCAGTGGCATCAGCGACAACAGCCCCAGCAGACCGATCAGGATCACGCCGATAGCGAAGATGACTTCGACCAGCGTGACGGCACGTCTCAGCAATGACTTTGGATTGGGTTTGCTCATGGTTCTTTATCCAGTGTGTCCGAGAGACGCGCGAAACTGCGAGCGGTGGTCAACGCCGCCGCCATGTTTGCGGGCGTGCCTGAGATCATCGCAAAGGGAGAGGCAAAGACGCGCCCCGAGCTGGGGTTGATCACGATCCAGATCGAGTCAGGGTCCATCACATTTGCCACCGCCCCCTTTTGCGTCGAGAACAAGGATCCGGAATCCTGGACACCATCCGATGTGCCCAAGCACAGATAGATCATGCCCTCAGGCGGCCCTTTGCCACCGATGCCGTTTGTGGACGCATACTCCACCCGTCCATCGGGCCCGAACAGAATGTCGATCGATTCATTGACTGCGGATGTCACCGGCGCAAATTGATTTCCGCTGACTCCGATTCCAGAGTAGTTCAGATCAATCGCCAACCCGCGTGTTAACGACAAGGGAGCCGATGATGAAACCACCGGCGAACGATGGATCGCGTATTTACCTGTTCCATTTGCGATATAACGAGGCCCCAATGGGAACGTTGGAATGTCGCCCGTTGAATAGCTGCTCGCTTGATTGCCGAGCAAATCGATACTCGCGACCACGTGCGTTGCATTAATGGACTGGAATTCCAGAGGAAACGTTCTTCCACCGGCGAGTTCAATTAGATCTCCACTCTTAATCGGTGCGTTTGGATCGCCATAAAGAGTCAACAGAAAACTATCGTTGATAGGAAATTCCAACAGGGCTTTCCCCGTTCCGATGTTCACCGTGACCGTCACGTTTGCACCGGGGGTATCGCCTCGGTACGGGGGGACTCCCGATAGGCGACGCAGGCGCATCGAAGCCGATGTACCAAAATCAAAGGTGTTGGTATTCTTCAGTCGCTCAATTCGCACGCCAACGTATTGACCTTTGGAGATTGCGAGCCCTCGACTTTCATCGAAGAACGCCGTGATCGAACGGGCCATTTTCGAGGCCTTCTGATCGCTGACCAAACTTCGCACCGTAGGCAGCGCCACGGCCGTCAGGACAAGAAAAATCGAAAGTACAATCAACAGCTCAACCAACGTGAACGCTTCATTGCTTCGCGAACAACGAAGCATCGGTCGCCGCATCTTGGCGTCTTTACGGAAGCGGCCGACGGGAGTAGAGCCGATCGCTGCGGAGCGATGACGTAGATCAATCATTTCACGACCTGCAATTCGTAGTTGGTCACGTTGTCCGCCGCTTCGGATGTATCCGTTGCCGACAAAACTTCACCTGGCAAACGTCGCGCCGTACCGCTGCGGCCCGTCGCCGTAGGATCATTCGCAGCGATGAAACGACGCAGGTAGGGATCCGCAAAAATGTAGTAATCGCTCGGCGGCGTGCGGCCACCGCTTTCCACCCCCATATGGGCAGCGTCGATGGGCCATCGATTCCAGGAACTCGAATCGACATAATTGAACGCTGGAAGTGGCGTCCCCGCTGAGCCGACGGGATCCAGGGCGATGCCGAATTCAGCATCATCGCCTGCCGAGACAATCAATGGCCGCAGCGGCCAGGGTGACTCGCGTGCGTAACCACTTGAAGTATTCACATCCAACGCTTTAACCGCGTCGCTTGTCCCGGTATTCACAAAGTCGACGCGAAACAGGTCGAAGTCATCCGTCGCCGAGGTGTCGATGTTTCCATTTGGATCAAAGTACCCGACCGGCCAGCGAACAAAGCCAAGCGGCCGTCCCCAACCATCGAGAATCTCCGGCATCCCATCGCTATCGGTATCGCCAATATTCGAAGTGGGGATCGCGTCAATCGCTGGCGTCCCGCCAACGAAACTCGTCGCCATGATCAAATACAAACACTCCGCGCTTTGGTGCTCGACCGTCGCCGTTGAGACGTAACGATTGTTGTAGATTTGTCGTTTCGGATTATCCGGCCCACGCCACGAAACCGGCAATGGAGCCCGGCTCGTGGGGTCCTGGCGAGTCCCGGTGATTACTCCGGTCGTACCATCAATTTTGACAGGATTGCAGGCAGCCAGAATGTCGACTGGAGGATTCAGAAAGTCCGAAAAACGCTCGGGCAATTCCATTCGTTGCAGATCGCGAACCATCATCAACCGCACCCGCATCGCTTCCCGCGCCAAGACTTCACGCCCAATCTCATCCGATTTGAGCGCGTTGGTGCCCGTGGCTTTAAACAGATCCGGCACCTCAACCGCTAACGGTCGGTACTTATAGGAATCGTATTGTTCTTGGATCACGCTATCGATCACGGCGACGATGTTCTTGGTCCGCGCGTGCCGAGCACTCGAGGTGACGCCACTGACCGCTGAGACCACCATCCCGCCCATCACGCCGAGGATCACGATCACGACCAAAATCTCCACGAGCGTGAAACCGCTCGCGTCGCGTTGGTCGGTTCGAATTCTGGTCTTCATCCTATCAATCCCGTGTGAGTCTGCGGCACACCGCCGCGTTCACTTGTTGCATGTCAAATCGTTAACAATTCACGATTCAGGGCGTCCGTTAGGGGACGTCGTCGATCAAAGTCACATTGCTGAAATTGGTGATATTGTCGAACTGCGCCGTCTCGTTCGAACCGAACGTTGTTTCCTGATAACGCGAAACCCCCGTGATCAGCAGCCCACCGGGCGTATCAACACTCGTCGATGGCGACATCGCGGCCCCGGTGGGGTATTGGAAGTAAACGGGCGATCCGCTGTTACTGAGTGTGTTGCCAAACGAGTCGTCTAGCCCCGCGGAAATGATTTGAAACGTGTCGGGTTTCATGAAACGCCAAGCCGCCAATGCGGCAGCGGCGGAAGTGTAGTCGGCGCCGGTATTGTTGTTAACGAATTGATCCGAAATGTAGGGACGCACGGAACCAAATCCCGAGGAGTATCCGTTAAAACCTCCTGAACTGCTGGTGTAGGTACGCGAGTCGAAGTAGACAAACGGGGCCCCTTCGGAACGGGCAGCGTAGGTCAACATGTATGGATTGCCATCGGTAGACAGATAACGATTTGTTCCGGTTAACGTAGCGGAAGAGTCGGGCTTGCTATAGCTAAGTCGGCTTGCTTCGAAGTCAAAAAATGAATTGACGCGATCGTTGTTGATTTGAAATTTTAAAGGGTCTCGCCGATCCGCATCGCTGACCCCCGAATCGGTATAGTTATTGCTGCCATCGCCCGTCCACACCAACGGTCCGCCGGGGCCCGTGAAAGGACGCTGGATATCGTCGCTATACCCACCAAGCGCCCACACAAGCGCCTCAGCGGGATTCACCGCTTGCAGGGCGACAATGTTTTGTAGTAGCGCGCTGTCATTGGCGGATATGCGTGGAAAAATTTTCGCATAGTGCCGAGTCACCACGGCTCCATCGGAAAAATCAGGTGGGTAGTCGCCGTACTTCTCGCGGTACTTCTCCACCGCTTGTTCGAGCGAATTGACTTCCATGCGGATCGCCGTTTGCCGCGCCGTGCGGACCGCGTTGTTGATCGCCGGGATCGCGATCGCCGTCAAGATCCCGATGATCGTGATCACGACCAAAATCTCCACCAGCGTGAAGCCGTGGCGGTGCGAGAATCCGTGGCGGTGCGGGCTGCCAAAGGAGCCGTGGAGTGGGTGACTGCTCATGACGTTTCAAAAGATGAAAAGGAGGATTGAAAAAGGGGCCCGTGTAACACTCTCGCGCCGCCGGCATCGCAGCCGACCGCGACAAACCAACCAACAACGACTAGCTCAGTCCGGTGATCAACTCAACCAACGGCATGAACAAACTGATCACGATGAACGCGACCGCACAGCCCAGGAACACGATCATGATCGGCTCCATCAACGCGGTTAAACTGTCCGTCAATGTCCGCACCTCTTCGTCATAGGTGTCGGCGACCTTGTACAGCATCGTGTCGAGCTCACCGGTCTCTTCGCCGACGTCGACCATGTTGACGACCAAGTCGCTGATCACCTTGGATTTGATCTTGGTGGCATACCACAGCCCCGATAACACGCCACCGCCGATGATCATGTAGGTCGACATGATCATCAAATTGCCGACCATCCCGGCCTCGTCAATCTTGCTGCCCCGCGCGGTGACCGCCACCGATAAAATCATGATCCCGGGGAACATCCCAAACAACGCCCAAAAGAATAACGCCATCGGATGGAAACCCGGCTCGCTGTGCTCGGCGAGCGGTTTGCTGATCACTTCACCTTCACGGATCTGTTCATTGGTCTTGGTGAAAATCCGCTCAAAGACCGCGTTGCCCGCCGTCTCACGGGTGATATTGATCGCCTCTAGAATCGGCACCCCGCTGCTGATCAACGTGCCCAGCGTCCGCGTCGTGCGAGCCAGAATGTTCTTTTCGATCAAGCCGCCAAAGACCGGGACCTTCAAAATGAAATTGTCGAACCCAACCCGCCCATGGCGGAATTTGCGAACCAGTTTGACGAAGATCAAGAAACAGACCGGCATCGCAATCAATAGGAACCAGTAGTTTGCGATGTAATTGCTCATCGCGATCAACAACAACGTCGGCAACGGCAACGTCAAACCGAACTCTTCGAACATCTTTTCAAACGTCGGCACGATGAACAACATAATGAACGTCAAGATCAAGGCGGCCACGGTGACGACCACACAAGGATAGATCAGTGCCCCTTTGACCTTTTTCTTGAGCGATTCGGCGCGTTCCATGAACTCCGCCAAGCGTTGCAGAATCGTTTCCAACGCACCGCCGGCCTCGCCCGCCTTGATCATGTTGACATACAAACGGTTGAACACCTTGGGCGATTTCGCCATCGCTTCGCTGAGCGTCGATCCGCCTTCGATCTCTTCGCATACATCTTGCAAGGCAAACTTCAACTTGCCTGGTTTTTCATTGTTCTCCAAGATCTTCAGCGACCGCAAAATCGGCAATCCCGCATCCTGCAGAATCGACAATTGGCGTGTGAACGCACAGATGTACTTGCTCTTCACCCCGCCGATCGAGCGGCCCCGCTTCTTCTTGCCCCCCTGGACCGTCCCCGCCGCCTGTTTCTTGACGGAGATCTTCGTGACGAAGTACCCCATCTGGCGAATGGTGGTTTGCGCCTCTTCTTCATTGGCAGCATCGATTTCATCCCGGATCTCTCGTCCGGTCGCGTCCATCGCTTCGAATTGATAAACAGGCATGATGGAAGTTTGAAGTTAGAAGGGGGAGTGAAATTTGGACGAAGAAAACAGCAAACGCAATTAAAAACCCGAGGGCGTTTAAGCTAAGCGTCTAGCGCTACATCCGCGCTCGATGCTTGATTTTTCGGTAGTGGATCTTGCTAAAGATCCCGCCGCAAAGCGGGGTGTTTCACAACCCGAAGCGTAGGCGAGGGACCACTCGTGAGGCCCGCTTGCCTCGGTCCCTCGCTCACGCTTCGGGTTGTGATTTTGACAATTATGCATCATTTAAAACCCCTTCCTACTCTTCGACGGTTTCTCGGACCACTTCATCGAGCGTGGTAATCCCGTCCGTCACCAACGCCATCCCAAATTCTCTGAGCGTGATCATTCCGTCTTTCTGAGCGACATCACGAATCTCGTCGGTCGAAGCGTTGTTCATCACCAACTCGCGAATCGTGTCATTCATCATCATCAACTCGAACATCGCGATCCGGCCTTTGTAACCCGTGTTGTTACAGTTGTCGCAACCGGCACCCTTGAAGAACTTCTTGCCCTTGATGTCGTTGCGATCCAAACCGAGGTCAAACAACAAACTGCTACTGACCTTGGTTTCTTCGCGGCACTTGGTGCAGATCCGGCGAACCAAACGCTGAGCCAAAATGGCTTCAACGGTCGCACAGATCATGAACGCTTGGATGCCCATGTCCTTGAGCCGAGTGACCGTGGCGGCGGCCGAGTTGGTGTGCAGGGTGCTAAACACCAAGTGACCCGTCAGCGCCGCTTGGATCGCGATCTCGGCCGTTTCCAAGTCACGCACTTCGCCGACGAGAATCGTGTCGGGGTCCTGACGCAAGATCGCGCGCAAACAACCGGCGAACGTCACCCCGACGTCATTGTCGATCGGAATTTGAATGATCCCTTCGATGTCATATTCGATCGGATCCTCGGTGGTCATCAATTTGTCTTTGACGTCGTTCATCTCCGAAAGCGCCGAATACAACGTCGTCGTCTTTCCGGATCCCGTCGGCCCGGTGACCAAAATGATCCCGTTGGGACGATCGATCGCCTTGCGAAATGCCGCCATCGTGACCGCGTCCATGCCGACGTTTTCAAGACTCAAGTTGACCACGCTACGGTCCAACACTCGCATCACGACGCTTTCGCCAAAGATCGTTGGCAACACGCTAACGCGAAGGTCGACCGGGTGTCCCCCGACCATCAATTCGATCCGGCCGTCCTGCGGCATTCGCCGCTCGGCGATGTCCAAACTCGCCATCACCTTGATCCGCGTCGTGATCGCAAACGCCAAGTGACGCGGCGGCGGCACCATCTCGTACAACACCCCTTCGGATTTGATGCGAATACGAAACTCGTCTTCAAAGGGCTCAAAGTGAATGTCGCTGGCGTGATCCTTGATCGCCAACAACAACACCATGTTCAACAACTTTCGCACCGGCGCGGAATCGGCCAACGCCGCCGCGTCGGTGATGTTGAATTTTTCAGTCTCCAGCGCCGAAACCATCTTTTTCAGCTCTTCGTCGTCGGCCAATTCGGCGACCAGCTTTTCGACGCTCTCCGAATCCGAGTCAAAGTGCTTGGTAATGTACTGCAGGATTTCACGCTCGGTCGTGATCACCATCGCGATGTCGTAGCCCAAAAAGGTCCGCAATTCATCTTGAATCGTCAGATTCTGAGGATCGCAAGTCGCCACGGTCAAGCGATTCAATTCCTCGTCGAACTTGAGCGGCACGATCCGGTACAACTGGGCCATCGTCTCGGTGATCTTGCCGCGCACGTCGGCGGGAATCTCAGCATCCTCCAACGACACCGTCTGCATTGACATTTGCTCGGCGAGCGCTTGGATCAACTGCTCGTCCGTGATCAATTGCATGTCTTGGGCGATCTTGCCGAACAAGGCGCCCGGTTGCTGCTCTTGTTCTTCGAGCACAATCTCGAGCTGTTCGTCGGTCATAAAACCGAGGTCGACAAGGATCTGTCCGATTCGACGTGCAGCCATAGTGGAGGTTCGAAAGGTTAAAGGTGAAATTGAAAAGGAAAAAGGTAATAGGCTGCCGCATCCCGCGATCGCCTCGACGAGGCACCGTCCGCTAGCTGGGGATGCCGCCCGACGCGTGATCGACCACCGCTAATGGCCTCCGCCATCTTCCGGAACCGGAATCGGGGCGTCCCCCTCACCGTGCCGGAATTGGACAATCCGCTTGGCCAAGTCATCCGGACGATGGGCCTTGCCCAACGCCTCTTCGACCGTGACCTTCTCGTCTCGCCATAAATTGAACAACGTGTCATCCATCAACTGCATCCCGAACTTGGCTCCGGTCTGCATCGAACTGTTGATCCGGAACGTTTTGTTTTCTCGAATCAAGTTGGCGATCCCTGGCGTGACCACCAAGATCTCGTATGCCGCCACTCGGCCGCCGCCAATCTTTGGCAACAACGTCTGCGCGACCACGCCGATCAACGTACTGGCCAACTGCGTTCGAATCTGGTCCTGCAAGTTTCCTGGGAACGCGTCGATGATGCGGTTAACGGTCCCCTGAGCACTGTTGGTATGCAGCGTGCCAAACACCACGTGGCCCGTTTCCGCCGCGCTGATCGCCGCTTCAATGGTCTCCAAGTCGCGAAGCTCACCGACCAGGATCACGTCGGGGTCCTGCCGCAACGCACGCCGAATCGCTTCGGAAAAACTGGGCACGTCCACGCCCACTTCACGCTGATTGATCGTGCTCTCTTTATGATCGTGATAAAACTCGATCGGGTCTTCGATCGTGATGATGTGGTGATCCACCGTCTCGTTGAGCAGGTTGATCAAACTTGCCAACGTCGTACTTTTTCCCGAACCCGTCGGCCCGGTCACCAAAAACAATCCCCGGGGCCGGTGGATCATTTTGACGACAGACTCGGGAATCCCGAGTTGCTCCGGAGTCAATTTGTCGTTGGGAATCTGACGCAGCACCATCGAGATGAAGCCGCGTTGCTTGAATACCGAGACACGGAACCGAGCCAGTTCGCCAAACGCGAACCCAAAGTCAGCACTTCCGGTCTCTTGCAGTTCTCGTTGACAACGTTCCGGCGTAATGCTCTTCATCAACCCCACCGCGTCGGCCGCATCAAGCGTCTTGGTATCGAGCTTGCGCATCCGGCCGTGCAACCGGAACACCGGCGGTTGACCGACCACGATATGAATGTCGCTAACGCCTTGCTTGATTGCCGCCTGAAGCAGCTTGTCAATGAGCACCGTGGCCATGAAGCGGATGTCTAATTGTGAGGAGGAAATTTGAAAGGCAGGTCCGCCGCCCCACGCTCGCTGTTTGCCACGCGAGCCCGTTGGGAGCGATTTACGTCAACATGGCTTCATTGCCAAATTGACGACGCCTAAATCTAAAAATAAAAAGTTCGATCGAAAAGATGCCGCTAGAGCAAGAATAATCGCGGCGGTAGCTCCATTATCACACTCGATTGCTCGCATTCAAAGAAATCGCCGAAAACGATGCCTTCGGCGCCTCCTATCCCCCCCACTGCCAAGACGAGTCCGCGCGACGCGACGTCGCTAAACCGGCGGGGTTTGATGCTAGCTAGCAAGTATTGCCCCCGGCGCGGCCTCGCTCGATCACGATTGGCCGGCGGAACGGCAACAACGTCCAATTTTGGCGTCTGTCCCCGCCAGAAACGGGGACAGATTGCCAGCAAAATTGCCGCTTACAAAGACGCCAAATCTTTGCTGATATGGCTCAGGGCGATGTCTTCGAGTTCGGTGCGTTTGGCGACTCGATAGACCTCTTCAAAGGTCGTCACGCCGCGTATCACCTTCAGCATCCCATCGGCGTAAAGTGTTGACATACCGTTCCTTATCGCTGCATTGCGAAGCTCCTGAGTGCTGGCGCCCTTGAACATCAACTCACGCAGCTTGCTGTTGACCAGCATCAACTCGTAGATCCCGATTCGGCCGCGGTATCCGGTCCGCCCACAGAACGAACATCCCTTGCCCCGCGTGAACTCGGCCTGCTTGACCATTTCGGGCGGCAGCAAGGAGTCGGCAATGACGCTTTCAGTCGGCTGGTACCTCACCTTACAGCGGGGGCAAATCGTCCTCACCAAACGCTGGGCCAAGACCGCAATGACACTACTCGCCACCATATAGCCTGGTACACCGATGTCCACCATTCGCGATATCGCACTGGGCGCATCGTTCGTGTGCAATGTACTGAAAACCAGGTGTCCAGTAAGACTGGCCTCGATTCCAGTCGCTGCGGTTTCATGATCTCGCATTTCCCCGACGAGAATAATATTGGGGGCTTGCCGCAACATCGCGCGAATGATGCGAGCGAAGTCGAGCCCGATGCCGTGCTTCACTTCGACTTGGTTGATCCCCGGCAAGTAGTACTCCACGGGATCCTCGGCCGTGATCACTTTGCGATCGGGTCGATTGAGCGCGTTGAGCGAAGCGTAGAGCGTCGTTGTCTTGCCTGAACCGGTCGGGCCGGTGACGAGGATAATGCCGTTGGGGCGGCGGATCAGCGAGTTGAAGTTGCGGAAGTCGCGTTCGGAAAGCCCCAATTGGCGGACCCCAACCTTGATGTTGTCCTTGTCCAACAACCGCATCACGCACGATTGGCCGTGATTGGTCGGAATGATACTGACCCGCAAATCGAGCTGTTTGTCCCCCACCGTGATTTTGATCCGACCGTCGGTGGGCCGCCGTTTTTCGGAAATATCGATCTTCGAGAGAATCTTGATCCGCGCGATCACCGAGGCGAGCATTCGGCGAGGGACGTTTTCACGTTCAACCAAAACGCCGTCAATTCGATAACGGATGCGAACGCGATGTTCGAACGGTTCGACATGAATATCACTCGCCCGCAACTGGACCGCTTCTTGGATCATCAAATTGACCAAGCGGATCACTGGGGCACTGCTATCATCGACCGTTTCATCCGCCCCGCCGCCGTCACCATCATCGGCGGTTTCGGTAAAGTCGATCGCCGTGTCGGTGAATTCTTGCAGCATCGAGTCAGCCGATTCCCCTTCGACCTGACCGTAATACTGGTTAATCGCTCCGATGATGGCCGATTTGGGGGCCAAGGCGGTTTCGATTTTACGGTTCAAGATGAACCGCAATTTTTCAATGGTGGCAAAGTCAAAGGGGTCCGCGATCAGGATGCGGAGCGTTCCATCCTCCTCCTCGCTGAACGGCAAGATGGTGTTTTCGCGGGCGACCGATTCGGGAATCAGTTCGATCACCGATTCAGAGATCCGTTCCTCCCGCAAATCGACGAAGGGGATCTTATGGAATTCAGCAACCGCCAATGCGACTTCTTCGGGCGTCGCATACTCCATCTGGATCAAGACGTCGCCGACATCCATCTTGCTGGTTTTGGCAACCCCCTCGGCTTCGGTGAGTTGATCAAGGCTGATAACGCCTTTCTTGAGTAGCAAATCGGTGAATTCGCGGGTGGCTTGGCTCATGAATGAGATCTCTACACGTTTAGGGGGATCGACGCGCGATGAGGGGATCGGCACACGATCTAGATAAGGGGTTTGCGGGAACATGTCCGACATTGGCTCCGCTAGCCCTAGAATACCAGGAGCAGGCTAGGAAAGCAGTATGAAGTTGCCTGCTTTTCACAATGGGCCTCGCGAGGCAACGGTTCACGAACGGGCTCGACAGGAAAGCGAGGTTAGCCAAATTGAAAAAGTTAAATTGAGAATTAAAAACTGAAAAAGGAAAGGCAGGAAATACGACGAGCGACGTGAGACGCTTCCTCGCATCATCCGAACATTCGGCCAACCCGCCGAACGAGCCTTCCAAACCGCTCCCTCAATCAAGCGCCGGGTGGTGATGGCCATGTCTCCATGTCTCCGTGTCTCCATGTCTCCATGTCTCCATGTCGCCGTGTCCCCCCCCGCCGCTCAGCCACCGATCGCGACACCGACTGCCATCAGCCCGATTACCCCCAGGATGACTAAGCCATTAAAGACCAACCCGAGGATGGCAAAGATTCGCGAGCGATCAGCCTGGCATACCCCGGCGACGCCGAGTCCGATGCCTAGAATATTCAACCCCACCATTCCGAAAATACTCAAGCCCATGATCAGCGCGAGTGCCGATTCTTCGTTGATGCCCTCGGGCGTCGAGGCTTCGGCGAAACTGGCCAGCAGGATGACGATGAACGCACCGATTCCGACCAAGATCGAGATCAGGAACGAGGCGATACCGAATCCCGAGTGCGACAATGCAGGCAACTCATCGAGCGTCTGCGATCCGCGTCCCTGCGGCGGCGCGTACGGCGATGTTGGCAAATTGCCTGAATCGATACTCACGGTTCTTCGCCTTTCCACGCGACAAGATCAAACGGTCCTCAGCGAACTTACGCCAACATTCTAACTGCGGCATGCTATGCCTGCCACTCGACCCTATAACCCGAATGACCCTCCCGATGGGACGCCTGGATGAGCTGAATCCCTCGCTGCGGCCCACCGCCGCCTCAGCTAGACATCGCGTCAAAAACCGATCGCACGGTAGTAGGATCGCACGGTAGTTGGAACGAGAACCGACCATCCGATGGTCCTTGCCGATACGAATGCAACCGACACGATTACTTGGCCGCGCGCGATACTTCGCTGAGCAGACGTTCGTAGGCATCGACCATCGATTCAAAGTCAAATCGCTCGATGACCTCCGTTGCCGCGATTCCAAGCCGCACTCGCTCGGATTCGTCTTCCGCTAATCGCAAGATCGCAGCGGCGAGCGCTTCGACGGAGTCCTCGACCAACACCCCATTTTCGTTGTCCGCAACGATTTCGCACGATCCGCTTTGGCACTTCATCGCAATGCAGGGCAGTCCAGTTGCCATCGCTTCGAGCAGCGCCGAGGGGAACCCCTCATACCGACTTGGGAGCACAAAGAGGGTAGCACACTCGTACTCCGGAGCGATCGGCCGCAACCACCCGGGCATCGACAAACGCTTGCTGATCCCCGCCTCGTCGGCTTGCTGTTGCAAGGCTTCACGCATCGCGCCTTCGCCAAGAATTTTCAGCGACCACGCGGGGATTTGATCCGCGATTTGCGAGAATGCTTCGATCAATCGGTCAAAGCCCTTTTCGGGTGCCAGCCGACCGACCCCCAGCAGAATACGGTTCTCGTGCTCGATCTCTCGCCGCCGAGGAGGCAACACCGCCGAGGGGATCACCACGACGCGACGGGGACTAAGCGGAGCGAGCGTCTGCGCGATCGAGTCGGTCAATGCGACCACGCGTGCGGCTCGTTTGTAGGACCGTCGCCGCATGTTTTCCCAAAACAGACCGAGTTTTTGTTGAGCCGGGTCGCTTCGTTCGCTGACCACGATCGGAACCTTCATCCCAATCGTGGAAAGCAAGACGTCAAGGTTGGTACGATCACAAAACGACAACACGACATCAGGCTTTTCGCTGGCAATCGCCTTGCGGATCGCTTTGTGCCGGCGATGCAGGTTCATCATTTTGTCGACTCGCCCACGGCTCGCCCGCATCACGCGAAGCGGGACTCGGCGCACGGTTTCGGCGACCTCGTGTCGATCGGTACGGGCATCATCAAACGTCACCAGGACAATCTCGTGACCGCGCGTGGAAAGCCGCGAAGCGAGTGCCGCCATCACACGCTCGGCGCCCCCGCCGCTAAGAGAATGGATAATACAAACGATTTTCACGGCGAAGCGTCACTCAAGGTAGATGGTTTGAAGTTGCCCAATCGCTGTTTTCCAAAGAAAACCACACCCCGACGCGTCAGCGAGGGACCGAGCCAGGCATGTTGATTTAATCATAGTCACCTTTCGTTCCGCGAAAGCGACGTCCTGTCACCCCGCTTTCGCGGAGAGGCTGTGAATTGATTTCCGTGAGCGACTCCGTGAGCGACAAGGCGTCAGCCCCTCATCCAACGACCGCTCTCCGATGAAATGCCCAACCGGTCAAGTTCCCAGCCCTGCGGCGAACGACGACCTTATTTTGTTTGGAGCGACTGAATCAACACGCTGGCACACTTCGGGGTTATGAAAAACGCGGAACCTCAAAAGTAGGGCGGCGATTAGACGCGTGATTCCGGTGGTCCGGGGTCGCGAGGATTTAACGATTTGTAGGAATGAATCAGTTGAAAGGGGGGCCCCAGGCGATTAGCGTAGGGATTGTGAGCAAACGCGGGATTGTACCGCGCCAAGGCTGCCAAGGGCCAAGGGCTGCACAGGCCAAGAACGCACACGCTAAGAGTGCGTGAAGAACCTGTCCTTCTCCTCTGCGAGCGTCGCAGATCCGTGGCGCCGGTCCTAGCCCTCCATCCTGTTCCGCTGAGGTTTTCGATGAAAAGTATTCTTGTCGCCGTTGTGTTCGTTTTCACCGCCGCTGTCTCCACATCGGGAACCGCCTCCGCCCAGTTTCCTGGCGGTTACGGAATGTTTCCGTTTGGAGGATACGGATTCTACAGCCCTTACGGATCGCATTACGGAACGACGCTCCGTACGCCGCCCTACTTTGCCACCAATCCGCCCGTTTACTACGGCGCTCGCCACACCCGCCCCTACGGGATCAGTCCCTTTGCGGCACCACCGATGGTCAATGCCCCGGCGAATTATCGCAGCCGTTTGGACACCGATTCGGTAGCACCACCTCCATCGTTGGGTGCTCCGATGTGGAACCCGTGCGTCACGTACTCGCAATCGGTCAAACCGGCTGCCCATACGAAGGATCCCGTGACGATGGGACCAGTACGAGAAAACCCCTACTTCACCGACCACGACGACGCCGACAAACTGGCTAAGAAGTAGTCGACCGCCCGGTCCGCTTCCCGATTGCAAACTGATTGCCTGTGGTGCGTCAGGCTGTATCGAAGCAGGCTGTATCAATGCCGACGGATCAATGCCGACGGATCAATGCCGACGGATCAATGCCGACGGGGAGCGGAGTCTCACGCGGCACCAGACCGAGTGTTCCGTTTCGCAAACCGCACCATCGAGCCTGAGATCGTGCCGGATCACCGAAGCCACGAAAGCCGACCATGGCGGCCTCATTGATCGCCAGTACGGCAAGGCAATTTGCCGAATCTAACGGCACCTCTTCGATCACGGCGAAGGCCCTAGAGATACCCTCGGGCGAACCGGGCCGCCGTTGCCCCTCTTAAATTCTCAGGCCAATCTTTGGCCCCGTTTGCAAACATCACCCGCTAGGGCCATCCCATTCGCAAACCGCGATATTCGCCCGCAGGAATCAGAATCGAAGACCGGCAGAAAGTTGAGTGACTCCACTCTCTAGAATTCGAGTTATCGTTTCATGCCAGCCAGCCCCGATTACCATCTCAGAGAGCTCTTGCTGGACGCATCCGCGACCTTGTTCACACATATCTATTACTCGCGATCGATCAGACAATTCCAACGTTGCATCGAAAACCTCATCAAGATTGAACTACTACAACAGTTGAATGACGTCCCCTGGAATTTTGCATCAGTAATGGATACCAGAAAAAACTCGTTCTCCGCGGCGACAGTAGGGGATTTCGATTAAACGGGCAAAAGGCCGCCGCCACATGACGCCAAACGACTTTGCGTTGCGGTGAAATGAAGCTGACGCGATCATTTTCATTCCAGCGAAGCCGGCAGCCACTGGATCCGTTACAGAACATTGCCCTGAGGCCATTTGAAAATAGCCGGCAACCACAAAACACGGAAGACAAAGGCTTTCGAGAGACGAAGTTTCTACAGCGGAAATGAGACGCTCCCATCATTTTGGCAAAGGTCTGAGGAGACACAGCTCAACTGTGAGTCGAGTTATTACCCGCGAGCTTCGCCCCGATGTAAACCGGAGTCGCGAAACGGCTGAATTCAGACGATCAACGATTACGACATCGCCCGATGATTAATGCTCTGAAATGAACGAATGCGACTACAGAACTTTAAAAAGATAGCCGCTGAAATTGACGCGGTGAGATAGTAGAAACCATAGAACATGTTCAAGAAACAGATAATGGGACAGACTAGCACAACGGTGTATAGGTACAAATAAAGAGGAACTAGCACGGCGTCTCGCTTGGCAAAATTGTAAACAAATACAAACGAAACACCGATCGACAACGTCACCAGTACACTGGCGAAACCGAAGTCGAAAAAGAGCGGACCAAACAGAGTTGAATAGATATAGGTGCGTGGCGGAACCTCCGCGGTTGCCTTCGCATCATAATGAATATCGCTAAAGTACGAGCTAAATTTTGCCACAAGGGAAAACGTGAATTTTCCGTGTTGGTATTCGGAACTATCAAAGTTTTCAATGGCAAACAAATATTCAGGAACGGCGTGTACAACATACGCTTGGATCACGGACCAGTCGTAGAACGTTGCTCGAAGCGAGTCTGGCATTGCGCTGTGCCTAGCAACGGATCGATAGTTGGGGCTCATTACTAGCAGGTCAGTAAAACGCCCCGCTTCAACTGCGGCCTCCGTTGATGCCCCCATATACTCGAGGCGATAACTTAACATTCGCGTGGAAAATACGAAAAGCGCAAACGCCACTAGGGTCGCCGCTAGCATCGTTCTTTTTCGCAGTCGAATTCCGGAATAGTAAGATGCGAGCGCAGCCAGAATCGTGACTGAAAACACCGCTCCACGTTTGCCGAGCATGACCGCATTCAGTGGCGCAACCAGACATGCAAGTATGGATAGGATGATAGCAACTTTCCAGATTTGCTTAGCACTTGGTTTAGCGGACTGATGCAGGGCCAATGAGATTATCAGCGTTGGAAACGCCAAGGGGTAAAGCAATGACGACACAAGGCCCGCCATTGACGAACTGATTTCCGAGTTCTGCTCGTATAGCTCATTTACATTAGACGTTACGGAAAACCCACGAGCGACGAAGAGGTCATAGCACTTTAGAATCGTCCCAAGAAGTGCTAACCCTATCAGCAGCCAAACGCCAAGCTGCAAGAACCACGAGTCGGTTGGGATGCCGGAGCCTATCTGAGATCGCTGCTTGGCGCCGTAACGGCTGAAGCGATAAAGGATTGCGGGAAGCGAGATCGCAATGATGTTTAGAAACAGGAAAAACCAAGTTTGGTAGTCGTATTCAAGGGCGAACGAGAAGGGGCTTGTCAGATGAAAGAACCCGAATACGGCAGCGGAAATCAGGCAGGCTGACAATGGAGTGGGGAGCTGCAGGTTCGATCCGTCGCCGGTTGCCGCTGTGCTCATTTTATCCTCACGCCAGTGGATTAAGATCGGAAGCAGTTGTTCACTATTTGTCATTCGGCTGATCTCGGTAGCGCTGCGCAATTTTGCGTCCAGGATTGCCCCGTATGACCGAAAAAGCCTCGATGTTATCCGTGACAATCGATCCCGCCGTAATGACTGCATCGGTTTCAATCGTTAACCCCGGCCCCACAAACGCCATGCATCCCACCCACACTCCGTCGCGAATGGTAATTGGGGCATTGCGATAACTCATTGCAGGATCCCGATAGTCGTGGTTCCCCGCACAGATAGTTGCTCGTTGCGAAACGCAGCAATGATTGCCAATCGCAACCGGCTCAAAATTAATGATGCAAACTTCTTCGCCAATCCAGGTGCAGTCCCCAATTTTCAGTTTCCAAGGAAAGTGGACGTTGACTCGAGGTTTGATATAGACATCGCGACCAATCTCAGCCCCAAACAGTCGAAGGCACGCTACTTTAAACCTAGAGGGCCAAGGAAGCGGTGACAGGAAGACAAAGCATTTTAGGACGCACCAAATCAAGAATGCAAAGGTACTTGCACCACGCGTAAAGTTCTTGCTTCGATCAAATTGGTCATTACGGACTCGGCTCTCAGCCATCATAAATTTCTCGGCGTGCGCGTTAGCGGTGGGCATTTGCGAAGGGTGATGTTCGTGCATGATGAGCGTCCCTATCGCAAATATTTAGCCAAAGTATCCTCAAGCGCATTTAGCTGCACACAGGATGTTTCCAGCCCTGTTTCGTCAAACACGATGCGACGATCATCGATGTTGACGAAAATTACGGGGCGTCCATTTAACGCGAATTCGAGGCCAAGCGTCGAGAAGGCAGTGACAAAAACCAACGAATCTTTGTAGCGGTGGACACGATCCACGATGGCAATTTCGGCAACTCTCTTGCAAGCTGATTCAGACTCTCGGGGATGTGGGTAGACGATTAATTCGATGTGAAACTTTTTACAAACCCTACTGACGATCTCCAACATCATCCAATTTGCGGGACAGTCTTTCCCTTGAAATCCCAATGCGACGTGAGGAATCCCTCGCGATTGCCATGAGATTGATTTGCTCAGATCGCTTGCTTCGATAACAACATCTGGGTTGCCACTGAGATAGGTCTTAAAGCAGTGTTCGAATCTTTTGTCGAGCAAGTGGTAGCGATCAAAATACAGACGTCGCTGAATCTTCTTGAGCGGACGCAATTCCCAAGCACCGTGCTGGTGACCGGTAAATGACTCGACAAAGTTCTTGCGGCGAAGTTCGCTTAAAAGCACGACATACGGTTGAAAATGAGCCGCGACATGAAACGAGTGAACTCGGTGATGTTCCGACAAGAAATTGATGCAGGCGAGATCGAGAAGCGTCAACCGTGCCAGAGGACTCGTCGGTTTCAGGACGCGTGCCAGACCACGATATTGACGAACCAGTGCCACAACAACGGACGGTTGAATTGCTAACAGTCGAATCGACTTAGGCGAAGTACAAACACGGAATGATTCCGCCGTATCAAAACGGCTCAGTCGTGGATCGTGGATGTAATGACAGATCCGGCTTGGGGAGTCTTGGGTTTTGGCGGGAAGAGAGCAAGCCATCGCAAGGGTTCTCAGCACGAACTCAACAAGAGACCGCAGGTGACGGTTCTTGGCTTCAAGTTCTTCGCAAACTTCTGCGCATTCATTGACGATCGCGTGAAAATCAACATGATCCAAAGGGATTTGATCCTGGGCTAATGGTCTCGACGGTAAGTTTGACGATTCCTGCGCCTTTGAAGTCAGATGAAAGGCAATCAAGTTGACTAAAGCCGCTTGGCAAAGCATCCCTGCGACCATCGCAATGACCAATCCAATCTCGCCGTACCAAAGGCAGCCAAAATAGGAGACCGCGATCGTAACACTTCCCGCAATGATCGTGGAAGCAGCAAGTGATGAGGTTCGCTTCAATCCGCTGAGCGTATTGACGCCGATCAAGTAGGTGCAATGAAAAACATTGAACAAACAGAAGCATCCGAGCGTCAGTTTGCTGGGAATGTACTGAGCCGGTAACCAATCTGCGCCCCAATAGAGACACATGAAAGTCATTGCGTAAACGGCAACGATTACCGCTATCGCTAGAGCCATACAGCGGCGAAGAATCGCGATGGCTTGGGAATAGTCGTGTCTGCCAAATGCAGAATTGTATCTAGGAAGCCTTGCTTCCAATAACGCGACGGGGAAGCCCATCAACAGGGAAGCGATTGCAGAAAAAAGAGTGAACGAAGCCATCTCTTCCAAGGTTTGGCTAATCGTTCCAATCCAGCGTCCACTGGCATTAATTGCCCACAGTCCGATCAGATGCAACGATACGGGGATGGAGTAACCGAGCAATGACTTCAATAGCCCCGCTTCGGGTGCCGCCGAGAGAATGCGTCGAAAATCTCCATGCATTGCGATCAGAAACGCGCCGAGCAGCCCCGAGGCCATCGATGCGGAAATCACGATCAGCGGTTCTGTAGTTGTCCACAACAGAAATGGCAGGGCAATGAAAAAGGGGGCGCATGCATAGATGCATGCTGCAAGGGCAAAACGCACCGCTTGCCCTTTTACTCGCAGCAGCGAGAATGCAAATTCGCTCAGAATTGCGGCCAAGATTTGAAACGCGATACAGGATCTCAGCAGGATTGCCCCGTGAGTCAGTGGGTCTGAGGGGACGGCAATTTGCAGTGCTGCAAGTGTTAGCGAAAGCCCGATTCCCGCGATTGCAATCGTGGTTAATAGCGTGGTTCGAAATAGAGAATCGCGTTTTGCTCCTTGGGGGTGATCGAATGCAAGCCGCATCGGCGCGAACACGATACCAAGGCTGAGCATTGGCACAAGCAAGTTGACAGCAGCCAGCAGCATTCCATAGCGAGTAAAGTCCGCAGGCGAAACAAGTGCCAAAAGAACGGGGATCCAAACTGCGCTGCCAAATTTGCGCAGCACTGCAGCCGCGAGAAACGCAGCGGTCGAGCGGATATCCGAGCGTCCCCTGCTCGACGCCACCGACGCCGAACGGGGGTTCTGCGAATTCGCGGCTACATCGATTGGTGCTGGTTGAACCGAGGGGCTCATTATCGGCTCTCGATCAGAACTTCACAAATTTCCCGAACCGCGCCACTGCCGCCTGGTAGGGTTGCCACATAAGATGCAATCTGCCGGACCTGCTTGACTGCGTCTGCCGGGCACGCTGAAAACGCGGATCGTTGCATGATCTCAATATCGTTAAAATCATCTCCAATCATCGCGACGTTTGAGGGGCTCACATCGTGTTGATCACATAGCGTTGCCAAAAACGTCCCCTTGTCCATTACCCCCAGATGGATAGGGATGCCAATCTTCTTGGCTCGTGCTGCAGCCACCGCGGAGTTTTCTCGCGTGACAATGGCGACTTCGATTCCCTGGTTTCTTAACAGCGACAACCCATGGGCGTCTCGTGTGTTGAATTTCTTCAACGCTTCACCGTTGGCGTCATAATACATTCCGCCATCGGTTAACGTACCATCGACATCGCAGATGACTAACTGGATGCCTCGTAGTACTTCGACATAGTCACCTTCGAAAGCGCGGCGTCGAAGCAGTGATTCGCAAACCGCCCAATCATCCGGTTCATCGATTTCAAACGCGGTGCGGGGTTCCATTTCAAAGACACCGATTTTGCCTCCAAGACGGCATTGGTAATGTTCGAGGATTTCTCGACGCGTAATATAGAACGCACCGTTTTCTACCAACGTGCCTTTCCAGTCCTGGCGACGCGGACGGTGAACGGGATCGTAGTTGAGCGGTTTACCGTCGGGGCTCCACACAAATCGTTTTTCAATGACGCCCGTCACCATGCTGTCGTAGGCTTCGGAACGAAGCGTGCCAATTGCCCGATCCAAGTCGCTCGCGGTGGTCAACGGCGATGTGGCTTGGATCGTTACGAGCGTCTTGAAATCAATCCTATTTGCAAAATCGATCATCACGGATTCAGTGGAAGCCGTATTGGTCGCGTACTCAGCGGGACGGTCGACGATCTCAATAGGCAACTCAAAAGAGTTGACAATTTGCTTAATCTTTTCACTGTCCGTCGAAACGAAGACCCGGTCGATGAGCGAGCTCTCACAAGCCGCTTCAAGCGACCAGCGACAGAGCGGCTTTCCCGCGATTGGTTTGACGTTTTTGCCGGGAATTCCCTGCGATCCACCGCGAAGAGGAATCAGTGCAACGGTTGAATTAGCCATTCACTTTCCTCTTCAGCTTTTCGCGTTGGACTTTTTCAATCGGCAAAATTTCTTCCGATTTGTAGGTCAAGCCTTTGCCCACACTCCTGAGGTCACGCGCAAGACGTCGCATCCCGTCCGGTTCGAGACTGGCGGCATGGTCGGTGCCCCGCCAAGTTCGATCCAGCGTGAAGTGACGCTCAAATACAGTGGCGCCCAGCGCCAACGCCGCAATGTCCGCTGCGATTCCGAGGTGATGTCCCGAGAACCCCACGGCTTTAACGTTGGTTCCGTAATCCTCAATCAGTCGCCTAATTTCGTAGAGTCCGAGATCTTCGAACGGCACAGGGTAACCCGAGGTGCAGGCATAAATTACCAAGTCCTTTCCGCGACCCTTCTTCTCGTAGAATTCAACAATTTTGGATTCCTCCGCGCGAGTCGACATGCCCATCGAAACATGGATTTCACCGGCGAAGGAATCACACAAAAATCCCGCCATTTCAAAATCGACATTACAGGCCGAAGGGACCTTCAACAGCTTGGGAGACAGTTGCACCATTTCCTGCGCAGCGGTGAGATCCCAGACCGAGGTCGAATATTCCACCTCAAAGTGCTCGCACCACTCTTTCAACTGGCGATGTTGATTAACATCGAATTCGAGGAAGTCACGATGCTGACCGTAGGTTTCCCCGTAACTATTGTGGGGATTGGGGTGGGGGCGGTCATACTCTTGTGGCGACAACAATTCACGGTTGGTGCGTTTTTGGAACTTGATTACGTCGACTTGGCAAAAAACACTTGCCATTTTGATCAGCTCGTGAGCGATCTCCATCTCGCCTTTGTGATTGCACCCGACTTCAGCAATTAACATATCCGTTCCTGGCTGGGAGTAGTTTGAGAAGGGCTTGTCTATTCGTAAGAGCGCACCCCTGGAAAACCATCGACCTGAGATCGCTCGAAAGCGAAGCCTAATTGCCCGCAATCCGATGTTCAGGAAGATGCAGATCTGAGAATCGTTGTGATTGGCAGCAACAAGATAAGCGATGAAAACGGAACCGAAGTACGATCGAATATGTCGCTCATCCGTGCAAGCGATTCAACACGGTCTCGTAGCGATCAAGAGCAGCCTCACGCGTGTAGTAGACCGCTCGTGATAAGCAATTTGCAGAAAAGGTCTGCATTTTGAGATGGCTTAGTTCGGAGACACGACAGGGCAGCCGATCAATGTCTTCCCAACTACAGTGCAGACCGAGCCGATGTTCAATCGTTTCCTGCCCCAGAGGACTCGTAGCATCGGATATCACCAGCAACGGCGTGCCGATTGAGATCGCAGGGATCAACTTGCTCGGTATAAATGAAAAACCCGATCCAGGCTTTTCAGTCAGTACAAACAAGTCGGTTGCCGCGATGGCCGAAACAAATTCCTGATCATCCAAGAATCCCTTGAGTTCAAAACGGCGATCCGATTTTTCGTTAATCCATTGCCTCAGCTTATCCATCGCAGCGCCATCGCCGCGGATTTGAAACCGAAAATCAATTTCAGTCTCGTGGAGTGCACTGCAGAACTCGAGCAACCCTTGCTTGTGTCCGATGTTTCCACAGTAAAGTAAGTCGATCGTCTTTTTTGAGGCGTCTGCGACAAATACTTTTTCGTCATTTTTCAATGGTTTGTATTCGGAAATCAACCAATTCGAGCAGACGTCGATAGTTCGATCAGGCCCAATTAATTCCTCTAACCGTGATTGCATTGCGTTGCTAATCGTAGAGATTGCGTTACCGCGACGAAAAAGCCATCGTTGAAAGGATTGAGCAATCGATTGAAACACTCCAGGCTTTGATATCCCCGCTGCGATTGATGCGTCGGTTGGGATATCTTGAATATTGATCCACAGCAACTCGCGACGCAACAGCTTGCGTACAACGGCAAAGATGACGGCACCGAGAAGGGGGCAAAACACGATCGTGACATCACTTCGCGAACCACGAAACAGACTTCGGAACAATACGACCGCGAAGGACAACTCATAACACAACCTGGGGACCAATCGCGAGGGATTGCCTGGCACGTAAAGCCCATGCCGAACGACGTTCACTCCGTCGACCCTCTCAGGTTTCAACGCGAAGAAACCGTAATCCGATTTTTTTACCCACTCGGGGTAGTAGGGAAATGCAGTAAAGACTTCGACCTCATGGCCACGCTGGAGTAGACCTTTGGCCAAATCCGTGAATTGAGCAGCGCCACCACAGAAATCAGGAGCGAATAGATTGGATACGATGAGAATCTTCATGATTCGCTATTGGTTATTTGATAATCCGTCGGTGAAGCAATGTCGTCGGTAAAGTCAGTGAGACCGTATGCCTAATAAGCCCCATCGCTCTTAAGAACGGCATAGGGGGTCCGCACTAAGATCCAAATGTCTAGCCAAGGCGACCAATTTCTAGCGTAGAAACCGTCAAGCTTCACTCGCTCGGCATACGTCGTATCGTTGCGTCCCGAGACTTGCCATAACCCTGTTAATCCCGGCACCATATGCGAATAGGCGAAATAGCCTTCGGAATACTTCGCAATTTCGGCCTCGATAATAGGGCGCGGCCCCACTAGACTCATTTCACCTTTGACGATGTTCCATAACTGGGGGAATTCGTCAATGCTCCATTTGCGCAACAGGGTTCCGATGCCTCGAATGACGCGAGGATCGTCTCGAAGCTTATGATCGGCTTCCCATTCCGCCTTTAATTCGGGATGTTTCTGCAGATACTCCTGAAGCACATTTTCGGCATCGACTACCATACTACGAAATTTCCAGGCTCGAAACTTCTTGCCATGCTGCCCGACTCGCTCATGGCCAAAAAACACCGGCCCTGGATCACCTCTACGAATTAAGTAGCCGATCAAAAATGCGATGGGACACAGTAAAAGAATCGCGGGGACACAAATCGCCAAATCACAGAATCGCTTGAACAGCCTGGGAACCAATTTTAACAATGGCGAATTAAAATGTGTCGCGAACGTACAAGGAGATTGAAAGGGGTTGTTACAAAGCAGCGGCGATTTCATGGATTGAAAACTAACCACCGCTGGACACTGGAAGGCCAGACGCTCAATTACCCACGAAAGATCGGCTTCGCCTGAGGCAATGACGATCACCGGTGCGCGGTGTCGAATGGCAGTCTCGACCCCGTCGGTAATGGGGCCAGCGTAAAGCTCATCGGGCCCCCATCGCTTCTTTTGATCATCGGAATCACAACCATAGCCGATCGGTCGAAACCCCCAATTTAGGTTTTGAGACAGCTCTTGGCACGTTTGCAGAGCACTAAACCTGTCCCCCAACACTAACACCCGCAGTCCCCACCAAGTGGTCTTTGCTAACGCTCGGCGACCCATCCAACGAGCAAACGGCAACAGCACACATACCAGCGTCCCTGAGATGACGAACGAGGCAAACTCGTATCGCGGGAGTTCCCCGAACCAGGCGTTCAGTAACGCCAATAATATAAAGCTGCAGACGGTAGCGCGAGTCAGGCCTCGGAGTTCAAATACGTTACCGACACCGACCCCGGGATATAGCTGATGAAGCGATAAAAATAACCACTGCAGAACCAAAATTGCAGGAAGCTGGTTCCACGTCCCGGGATGAAAAGGCTGCCCGACGTAATAAATATCTACCAATAAAGCAGTCGTGACTAAGCAACTTGACGTAACCGCTAAATCAATCATTAGCAGGGGAATCCCTGTAATGAAGGACTGCATTGCGTACGCAACACTGAGGCGGCGACTCGGGCGCACCGCCGTATGAGCCCGCAAAATCTCCTCCACACTAGGCTTTTGCGAAACGGTGGCGTCAACCGTTGAAACCGCTTCCGTGACCGGCGTGTCGCAGTGCAGTTCAGGGGTATGTTCGATTTGCATAGACACCAGGCAAACTCGTTGGGGGAGGTCATCAACGTGGGGAATCAGTAGTTAAGTATTGCCCCATCGGAGGAAACAGGCCGGAAATGGATCATCCCGATCAATTAGAATGTCGCAGACTTTGCACTCTTTAACGAATCGATCGGCAATGCCGATTGTCGTGATCGAACAGCGCCTTTCGGTTGTTCCAACGAATACTCGCGGTAGTACCCGACATAGCTGTACTCTTCGCTTGAATAACCGTTGGAGTACCCATAGGTCCCCTGACCGCTCTTCTCGGTCGCATTGATAATCAACGCAGTCGGGGCGACATCGATTTCTTGCAAAATGCGAACCGCACGTTCGACAGGACGTCGTCCGTTTTTGCGAATGCGTACGGTCAGCATCACTGCGTCCACGATGGGCGCGATGATCGCCGGGTCCGCCACCGCAAGTAGCGGCGGTGCATCAACCAGCACCACATCAAAATGTCGCTCACAGTAGGCAAGCAACTTTGCCAACTGACCGGACTCAAGCAGTTCTGCAGGGCTATGTGTTCGCACACCATGCGGCATGATCGTCAAGTTTGCTACTTCCGATGGATGGAAGCAATCCTGCAGCTTGGACGTTTCGAGTAACGCATCACTTAGCCCTGGGCTAGCCTCGATCCCAAACAATCCACCGATGACAGGACGTCGCATATCCGCATCAATCAGCAACACCTTCTTGCCTGCTTGAGCGAACGAAATTGCAAGGTTCGAGATGGTCGTTGACTTTCCGTCTCCAGGGTGAGGGCTTGTCATCATCAACTTCGTCGCGCCCGATGCGCGGGTTTTGACCATCATGGATGTGCGTGCGACACGATACAGTTCGGACTCGGGCGAACGTGGCGTATGAAATGCAACCAGCGAGGGATCGAGCATCGTTTCTTTGCTTAGTTCCTTCTTGACTTTCTTCAAGTCGATGCGAGGAATGTGAGCAATTGCCGGGGCACCCAGCGTGTATTCCAGATCATGAGCGTCCCGGAACGTGGCGTCGAACATTTCGGAAGCCACGGCAAGCGAGCCACCAATGATCAACCCAAGGATCCCGCCGAGAGCTACGACAATAGGGATCTTAGGCCAAGCTGCTTCTTTTTCGATTTCGGGATGTGCCAGCAGGTCGGTGGAGAATCCAGCGTAGGATCCGGAAAGATTAATTTCTTGTAATCGCCGGATCACTTCGTCATAGCGAGCTTGTGCGCGAGTGAGTTGCGCTTTTAACGCGGCGCCTTTCAGAAAATCAGCTTCAACTCCTTTGGCGAGACGTAGCTCGTTGGCGGAATCAGAAATTAAGATCTGCTCGCGTTTTTCCAGCTCCGCAATGTCGTGCTCAAGTAGCATCGAGTACGTTGTCAGCATCTCCTTGGGATCAAGCTTGCGACCCTGTTTCGCCGTTGCCCTTGGTGCGTTGGCGGTGATGAATTCTTGAATGACTTGGATTTCTTTCTGCGTTGCCGCAACCAAGGGATGATTCGGACCGAAGTCTTCCGCCAGAGTGCGTTCGGTTTGTAGCAGTGACAACAGCCGAGTGTACTGAGCCCGAGCGGCTTCTTCTCGAGCGGGTTGTTCGGCTTGGAATTCCTCGCTCTGGGCCTCCCCACGAGTTACGTCCAAGAACAACTGCAACCGCTCCACTTCTTTTTGACTCAGCAATGCGAGATGTGCGGTATCGTTAGATTCAAGTAATTCAGGGCGATTCAAGTAAGTCCGAATCAACTCAAGTCGCGAGGTTTGTTGGGCCAAGTTGGAGCGAACTTCGTTGAGTTCCTTTTCAAGGTTCTCCAAGCGATCTCTGTGAATGTCACGAACGGTGTCGCCCTCGAGCAAAACAGGAACGGAGCTAATGAACGTTCGATATTCATCGTCAGCATGCGCCAACTCGTCCTCGTGCGTCTTGCGAGCTGCTTCGATCAATACGATGGCTTCTTCCCCACTATTCTCTCCGTGGGACTCAACATAGTTACGGTAACTTTCATACACGGCTTGCAGAACCTTCGCCGCATCCTCTGCCTTGGGATCGCTGTAGGTCGCTCGAATCACCATCGCATCGCGAGCCGACCCCTTACCTCCACGCTGGACGTCGAGATTGTTGAGCAAGTGATCGATGGGATGAGTATTCTTCTTGATTGCTTTCTGGAAGGAGTCTAATTTTTCCAAACCGTTGTTCTCAATTGCATCGGCCAGATTACGACGGCTTGTAAACAATTGCATATGAGTCGCAAGCTGGTCCGTCGCAATCGCATCGCCGCTCGCGGCGGCTGAGGACGCGGTCCCGCTAGAAGTCATTTCCGATGAACGTTGGCCCACCAGGACCTCGACCTTCGACTCATAGATCTTGGTCGCTGTAAACTGGTACAGCAGCGAAAGCGCAATGCCAAATCCAAATCCAAATGCGATCAACGCCCAACGACGTCGGATCACGCCGATAAGATCCAAATCCAGTTGAGTTTCTTCCCTTGAGCTCGTTACTTCTTTTGCCATCAGTGTGGACCCGATTCAATCACATAAGAGTGGGAACGTTGACACCACATGAGTCGTCGCAACCGCAACACTTGCAAACTCACGCACTGCGCACATCCATGTTTCTCGGCGGATCCGGATCCCGCTAAAGAGTGAGGCCTATTCTTTTCGTCTTCTGCATATTGTGCAGAATGTGCATGCTGTGAGTATTGAAGGCATTAGGGAATGGTTTGACAGCACCTAGACCGCGTAAGTTCCCTAAAACTGCGTTTCGAACACGGGACGAAGAGCAGGCCTATGGCCGGGTGCTCGTTGCAACTGCGTACTCTTCCAGGACACTGGCACAAGTCAACGCACCAAAAGAAGATTGAGGAAAAGATCCCCCCCCCCTTCCTTGCGTTGCAGCCAAATACAGTATCGTTAACCCATACTAGAGAAGCGCTTTTCGAGACTCCGCTTCCAACCTCTTTTTAATCAACTCGATTGTTTTCGCAGATCGTTCGGTCGCGGGTTCCAGTGCACGCAAAAGCGTCGCTTGATCAAGTGCTTCGTTGAGTTGGCCGTCGTGATATAACGCTCGACAATGATAATAGCGATAGTCAAGGTTATGCGGTTGCGATCGAACCGCAAGGTTCCAATAGCTTGCGGCTTCGCCCCAATTTTCTCCCGTCTCTTCCACTCTCGCTGACAAGGCCATTTTCTCAGCTTCCTCAAGACGCACATCCGATTCAATTCGCGTCAGCACTTGGTTGCGAAGTCGTTGAAGTGTGTGCTGATTGATGGTGAATTTACCCGCATCGCTAACGAATCGAACCGCTAAGTCATTGCGTTCGGTGGGGATAATCTCCCGCAAGAATTCTTCAAGCGACAATTTGCGACCGGCAAGCTGAAGCACGGCGGGATAATATTCCGCGCCAAATTTAAGTGATCGATGCCAAAGATCGATCATGTTGTCTCGGTCACCTGCAAAGTACGCTACCAATCCTCCGGCATACTGCAAGCTTCGACTACTGTGCGAAAGTCTCGCAATGTTCTCTTCCCACATTGCAGTGTCGCGTTTCATCAATGGTGTCAGCATCGCGCACGACAGATAGGCATTTGGACTAAGTGGATTAAATCGAAGTGTACTTTCTTGGTCAGCAACCGCCCTCTGCAACGACTCTTGCAATGCAGGAACGACAAGAACGTTGGCAATCAACTCGTCACGATCCGACTGCGGGATCGTGAACAGGCTTTGGAACAGAGTGGATTGCGATGTTTGTTCCCATTTCAATGGTGATTCGTCGGCGGACGCCTGCTTTAATAATTCGACTCGGTACTCTGCGAAATGCCACAAACTACGCCGGCGATAGAGTTCCCAGCTCTTGGGTTCACGTTCGATTGCATCGGAGAGAAGTTGCAGGTTGAATTCGATTTCTTCAGGACTGGGTTCGTATTCTTCGGACGAAAATTGAGTTTTCGCTAAGACGTTCTCGGTATGCAGCTTTTTGTCAATTGCGATGAAAGCCAATAAGACCACAACCGAAGTGACAAGGCACCATGTTAGCGGGCGATTAGCGATTCGATTCAGACGGTCACGTAGGGGCGTAGGCGCGGCTTCAGCAGGCGTTAATTCAGACGCTTTTTGAGATACAATTTGCCCCGATCGTCGACGCATCACTTTGCTCAGCGAAAGGTCTCGAGTGTAGACCGCAGCCATGCATCCCAGCAGGATTGCTTGCGTAAACATGACACCAGGAATTAACACGACAAAATCGACGAAACTCTGCGTCACGATCGATGCCAAGCTGAATAGTCCGATGATTCCCCAACTGAAATGTTCCTGGCTTGGTGATTTTCGGATTAGAAAAACAGCGGATTTAGCAAGTAGAACGATCACAACCAAAATCGCTAGTACGCCAAAAACACCTGTTTCGACAATGATCTCTAAGTATTGGTTGTGCGCTTCACGAAACCACTGCTCTGTATCCTTTTCCTGGTGTGGCAGATGAGCGTAACCGAAGGTGCCTAGCCCGCTTCCCAAGGGCAAGTGAGCGATGGCGGTTTCGATGCCGTCGAGCCAATGGGTAAACCGGGCGTCCGTCGAGACTTGGTCCATGTTCAAACGTTGTGACTGCTTCACAAGTTCATTTCGTAGCCCTGTCAAGGCGATCAAACCAATGCAGCAAACTGCGATGAATGCGGCCGCCATAAACGACTTGCCGGAAAAGCGAGACGGGACTGTTATGAACAATGCCAACCCGGCTACCACACCGCTGATCCACACGCCTCTTGATGACGAGGCTAATAAACCGGCTGCTAGCAATCCGATGAAACACATCAGTGAAAGAAAACGTGGCGCCGTCCATTTGGGCCTTGGGTGATAGGAATCAATTCCTCGCGACGACCGTTTTGACGTTCGAATCCCCTTCGCGGAATGACGTTGAATCCCTATCAACCCAATGAGACACGCAAGTCCAGGGATCAGAGCGGCTGCACCGGCATTTTTGTAGACAAAGGTCGAGAACGGCAAGGTAACGAAGTCTTTGGTCATGCCCGGCAACAATTCGTTTGATCCAGAGGCACGTTGGACCAACCCCCAAAACGCCAGTCCCGCCGCGTTGATAGCCAGTGTCCATGCCAGGACATTGCGAGACTGACGCGTGAAGAACAATGTGGTCGAGATTGCGAAAAAAACGAATCCAAGTTGCCATAATGCCAACCGGGTCTGGCTCGATGACGGGACGATACTAATCGTTGCAGAATGATTGACTGAGGATGAAGACGTGTTCTGACGGTGGTCCGCTAACTGCTGGCGGGCGGACTGAAGTTCGCTGATTGCCGGTGATGAAAACTCGTTTAGAACCGTCTCAGTACCCGGTGCGATCCACTCAACAACCTCTCTAGGAAGTTCAACGGTTTGCAGCATTGGAAACGTCACGCAGAATAGCCCGAATAGCAATGCGGGAGTGGGCAATGGTTGTTGGCGGCTGGATTTTCGCCACACGATTGCGGCCATCGCAATGCTTGCGGCCAACATAATGGCAACGTGATACCAAACGATCACGTCCGTTCCACCAAAACGCCAGCAGGTGTAAATGAATGCTGCGATCGTTGTCGCGCGAGCTAAATTTAAGAGTCCCCATTCCCAACGAGCAAAGTCACTCGTAGGGTTGTGGCCTCGACGATTACTGCCGCGAGACGAGGATGAGGAGGTCGTCCGCATGGGCTGGATCCCACTGGCCAACGATTTGCTTTGCGCTGAATCAGGTCGTACCGAGCAGGCTTTCCGCTGCGTTGGCTTTGCGGACGCTCGCTGAGGCTGCGCCGTGTTCTCCTGCGATGGGGTGGGCTGATCCGTCGGCAAGGGTTCCGGGGACTGGTTCGCATCCATTGCGGCTATCAATCGATTCTGGTTTCGAGTCTCGCTGGCCTGCGGAAATGCATTGCCAGTGGCAATCGACGAAGTTATCGTCCGTGTTAAACGGGGACAGTCCCGCTTCACTATCGCCTAATGTACGAGTAATCTCGTAGCCGTAACACAGCAAACCTGAACTACGAAACAACGAAAAAAGCCCGCTTCGATTGCACGAAGCGGGCTTTCGTTTGTTTTTTTCAAGCAAGTTGCCGTTAAAGGCGACCTACAGACCTGAGTACGATGCAGGGTTGCCAGGCTTGTCGTCGTCGGTCGACAAAGGAATGGCGATTGCCGCCGCGATGCCACCGGCTGCGAGCAAGCCGAACTTGCCACCACCTACGCCGCCACCGCCGCCGCCACCGCCACCGCCGCCGCCGCCGCCGTGGTGACCGCCAAAGTGATGTCCGCCACCGGCTGGGACGAAGCCGCCATCCACGAATCCGCCGTCGACAATGCTGCCTCCGACCAATCCACCATCAACGAAACCGCCATCAATCGGGGGACCAACCATGTCGCCAACCGGATGCTGAGCAAGCAACTCGTCGCTGCACTTCAAACTGCGGCGAATTTCCAGCAATTGATCGCGAGCCGCTAGCACATCTACTTCGTTGTTGGTGCCCGCGTCGAGCAGACGCTCCACCACCACAATCGCTTCGTTGACGCGAACCAATTTCTGTTCGCATGAGTTTTCGTCGTCGGCTACAAATTCATTTAAATCGGAGACCATCAGGCCTAGATCCAACGAACCCGCCGTCGCAACAACCTCCGCTTCAGCAGCCATGAACGCATGAACCGGAGTCGAAACAGCAGCACTCAACAGTGCGGCAGAGAGGGATAGTGTGAAAAACTTGGTGAAACGCATCATTAAACCTTAACTATGAAGTTGTTCGATTCCACGGTGTCTGGATGATCTTGATCGTTCTAGCCACCTCGGCTCGATCCTATTTGTCTTATCGGTGCAATCTCTATCAAAGTCTATCTGACGATAGCAAATAGACAACAGAAAAAAGCCCCCAAAGCAAAAAAACCTCCTACATTACCACCCTTGGAGGATTCGCCCCCATCCGCCTGGGCTGGTTATGACGGTAAAAATCGCTTGCGACAACCTCTTCCAGGCGGACTGGCACCAGCTCTTCGGTGTTGCACCAAGCTATCACTGCCCCCCCAATCGCTGTTGCGAGCAGACCATCAGGTCGTATTTTGCCCCCCCGCACGTTCGCGGCTACGTGTTCGCGGCCACCCCAGCACGCTGGCGGCCTGAGGGGGGGCTCAGGGTCGCCACGGAAAACGAATTCCGAGCGCTGGTATGCTCGGCACAACACGAACGAGCTGCATTTATCAATCGAGAAATAGCTGTGTTGAGTGGATTTGGCATTTGCCTAGAATGCACTCCAGACACGAGGGGTAAACTGGAGTGCCGTCGCGGCGTGTTGCTCAGCTTTCAATCCCTTGGGCCCTTTTCATTCCTGTCGATCGATCACGCAAATGTCACACAAACCTTCCGCTCCACCGACCACGACCGCCCCGCTGGACAGCTCACGCGAAGCGGTCATGGCACGATTGAAAACGACGTTGTTGCAAGAGAAGCAGGAACTGGAGGTCGACAAGATTTTCCGAGCCTTGGTCAAGTTAGAGGGATCCGACTTGCACATGAAAACGGGGCAACCGCCGATGATTCGCGTGCGGGGTGAACTAAAACCGTTAAATCGTCCGCCGATTGACAACGAAGAAATGGTCAACCTGCTGATCCCGATGATGGATGACCGCAATTTGCTGATTTTTGAACAAGAGGGCGGTGCTGACTTTTCCTATCAATGTGTCGTCGATGGCGTGAATTGGCGGTTCCGTATCAATATGCTCAAAGCGCTCGGCAGCATCGGTTTGGTGGCACGCCGGATCAGTAATTGGATTCCTGACTTCAAAGGGCTGTTCTTGCCCGACTCGGTCGAGCACCTCTGTCACCATGAACAAGGGATGGTCTTGATCGCGGGTGTGACAGGATCCGGTAAGAGTACCACGATTGGATCGATGCTGAATTACATCAACAGCATCTACCGCAAGCACATCCTAACGCTGGAGGATCCAATTGAATTCATGTTCACCGAGGACAAGTGTCTGATCAACCAGCGAGAAATTGGTCAGGACGTCAAGGATTTTTCGATTGGAATGAAGCATGCGGTTCGTGAAGACCCTGACATCATTTTGGTAGGGGAACTTCGCGACGAAGAAACATTCATGACGGCGATCCATGCCGCGGAAACGGGGCACTTGGTGTTCGGCACAATTCACGCGGCCAGTGCATCGACAACCATCGGTCGTATTTTGGACTTGTTCCCCGAAGAGATGCACAACGCCATCCGCTCGGCCATTGCGTTCAACATGAAGGGAATCATCTCGCAAAAATTGCTCAAGTCGATCCGCCCCGGCGTCCCCCGAGTTCCCACGGTTGAGGTGATGACCTTTAACCCGATGATTCGCAAATTGGTACTGGAGGGTCAGGACAATAAACTGCCTGATGCGATTCGCATTGGGGCGGAAGACGGAATGCAAGACTTTACGATGAGCTTGAAGCAATTGATCGATGACGAATTGATCGATCGCCCCACGGCGTTTGCGGTCGCGCCGAACAAGGAGGCCTTAAAAATGGCCCTCAAGGGCATCGATGTTAAAGCGCCTGGTATCATTTAGCCCTACCTCACGTGTTTTTGAAGTTGCGGCAATCGTTGTTGATCCCAGGAAACCTTCCTCTGCTGCGTCACTTCGCAACTCACGCGTCACGAATCGCAATTCGTTGACGCTCGATCCATCGCCCCCAAGACGGGTCGCGAAAACATGAATCGATCCGCATCGTCAGACATCGCACGCTTTTGACGGCTGCGGAAGGCCCTTGGTTCGGATTGATCCGCATCGCGACCGCCTGCCTGATTGACTATACCTTTCCCCTTCTCAATTCACCTTCTCACTTTAAACGTTTCTAATGGCCAAATCAGAAGAGCCCGTTCAACTTTGGCAAACGGTTTCCCCCGTTGAATTCGTTCCGCAAATCAAGGAGCGCAACGAAGCCCAAGCCCTGCTGATCTCGACCCGCCAGGGGGTTGGATATCAAATTGCGGGTGGTCAATTAGGGCACGCGGTCCAATCGCGGGCCACGCACATTTTGATGGATTTTTCGCAATCCGCTTGCGCGATGCGTTACCAGATCGATGGCAATTGGGAGCAATTGCCGGCGTTGGATCGCGAAACCGGTGACGCCATGCTGTATGCATTGAAGCAGCTCTGTTTGCTGAACCCGGCCGATCGCCGCAGCGCGCAAACCGGAAAGCTCGGCTTGAAGGTTGCCAAAGAAAAAATCACGTTGACGCTACAGACTCAGGGCGTCCCGACCGGCGAACGTGTACTGGCACGACTCGAATCCGAAAACGTTCCGTTTGAAAAACTCGCCGACCTTGGCATGCGTGACAAGATGTACGCGGCATTCAAAGAGAAGCTTGATACCAGTGGCAATATCGTTTTGGTGACGGCCCCCAAGAGTGAGGGTTTGACGACAACGTGGGTGGTCACCGTCAACGCGTCGGATCGTTTGATCCGGGACTTTCAGTCGTTTGAAGAACAGTCCAAGCCAGAACCGGACATCATCAACATCAATCCCAATTTCTACGGCGGCGACACCGGATTAACGCTGATCGATTTGGTCAACAAAATGATTTTGCGTGAACCCGACGTGTTGATGTTCCCCGAGTTGCCCGATGACGCCGTGATGACCGTTGCCGCGCACCATGTCGCGAACACCGAAAAGAGCGTGATGACGCGAATGAATGCGTCTTCGGCGATGGAAGCGTACGTGCAATTTGTTTCGAAGTATCAATCCTCGGCAAAAGAAGTAGCGTCGCTAACCAATGCGGTTCTAAGCCAACGATTGGTTCGTCGGTTATGTGACCATTGCAAAGTCGGGTTTGAGCCGCCGGCAAAGCTGTTGACCCAGCTCGGCATTCCGCAGGGCCGAGTCGCGATGTTGTACCAACCGTTTGTTCCCCCGCCAATCGAACAACAGGTTGATGAGCAAGGAAAACCGGCCCCGATCACCCCCTGTCACGTTTGTGAAGGGCGTGGGTACATCGGCCGCATCGCAATTTTTGAACTGCTGATGCCAGGCGATCAATTGAAAGCCGCCGTGATGAAGACTCGCGACATCGGTCAATTGAACAAGATTGCCCGAACCGAGGGACATCGCGGGTTACAAGCCGAAGCGGTGTTGACGGTGGCGCGGGGACTGACCAGCCTGGATGAACTCAAACGAGTGTTCGCCAAGCGATAATCAGGACGCCATCCTCCGCTTCTCCGACATCCTCCGCTCGGCGATCACCTCACACCGCTAACTCAAAGGTTCAAAACGGTTAGTGGTACGGGCTTGGGGTCTCGCCCGCGATTTTTGCGATGCAACGACGCCCGACGGCGAAAACACTCTCGCGGTGCTCGTCATAGAGCGAGCCCCAATGATTCATCGCCTCAATGATTCATCGCACGATTGATTCTTGTTGCGATGGGATTGATAACCACCGAGCTTTTTCGGCAACGTTCAAACCGAGTCGTCCCTCGCTATCCTGTTTTCCCATTTTGAAGTTGATTGTTTTTCCTAACCCGCTGCATCCGCGAGGAAAAATCAGACTCCAACTCGGTCCCGCGCTGGCGCTTCGAGTTATGTTTTCCCAGAGAAATGTTCCAGGGCCAGGGGGAAACGGATGGGATACTATTTTTGCACCCGTGACATACCGCCATCCACCCCAACGACCTGGCCTGTGATCCAACTGCTCTCGTCGGAGAGCAAGAAACGGGCCATCGAAGCGACATCCTGTACGCATCCAATCCGTCCCAGCGGATACATCGCCGCCATCGCTTTGCGTTTCGCATCCCCCGCAAGCAATCGTGCGCTGAGCGGAGTGTCGATCAATGCCGGTGCAACACAGTTGACACGAATGTTCGGTGCAAGCTCTGCGGCCCAGGTTCGCATGACCCCTTCGATGGCGCCCTTGCACGCCGATACCGAGGTATGCATCGCCATTCCCCGTCCCACCGCGACGGTGCTAAACAAGACCACGCTCGACGTCTCCGCCGCTTTTAACGCAGGCAGAACACGCTGCATGATTCTTAGCGCCGCGACCACATTCAATTCAAAATCGTCGCGCACCGTTTCCAACTTGGTCATCCGCAGCGACGACAAGTGCAGCGACCCAGCACAATACGCCACCCCGTCGATCCGTGCGGGCAACTCGATCGCATCGATCTCGTCAGTCGTCACATCGACACGATGATGCACGCAACGCGGCAAGAGCGACGCATCGAGACGGTCGAGTTCTCCAGGCGTGCGAGAAACCACAACGACCGAGGCTCCCTGCTGAAGCAATTGCTCGCTCAGCCCCAAACCGATTCCGTGACTGCCGCCGACGACTAAAAACGTTTTATCATGCATCTCAGAGGCTTGCAAAAGAGAGATTCGTTGCCGCGTGTAGTTCACTGTAGCGGGAAGGCAACGTCGGAACTCGAGCCCCTCCTTTGCGTTTGCGAATCAAGCCATCTCGTCAACAAGCCGTCTCGTGGTCAAGGTGTTTCGTGGTCAAGGTGTAACGCGATTCCAGCGAGTCGACGCTATTTCACTCGCAGGCTAGCATTCCGCCGCAGCTTGATTTCCGCTTATCAGAACTCGCCGGTGAGCCGCCTTCACTGCGCCGAACCGCGAAAGTCTTGGCAACTTCCGTTACGCCCTGCCCCCCCCCCGGGTTCTTAAGGGGGATCAAACGTTCGAGCCCATTGATACATGACGTGGGATTCAAGCCGTAGCGGCGTGCCTGGGAACGTGGTCCCCCCATCGGGCGACGTTAGCGACATCAAAATTAAAAATGCGTTAGGAACCGCTGCCGCGGATAGCACCGAGCAACTCGTTTAGATTCCGCGGGTTTTGGCCGAGGTCGCCTTTCCCCAGCCTTGATTGACTCTCCGCCTTGACCGTGGTCCCGCTATCGGAACTCGCTAGCCGCACCTTCACATCGTCGACAAACCGGAACAGGGGGGTGGTGCGAGTGAGCCGATACTCCCACCCTCCTTCGAGTTCGCGTTTTGATTCAATTTTCCAACGGCTCGCGTTGTCGGCCCAATGATCGATTTTGGACGCCACCGCCGTGATCGGTTCGGAAACCGTGGTCTCGACCGCTGCGGAATTTTCGTTCAGATCGCGACTCCAGTTGTCAATCTTCGACAATGCCGCCACGATAAAGATTAGCGAGATGGTCAGAGTGATTGTCACAGCAACCAACATGGTTCGTTTTCCTAATTTCGGTTCCAACGCAGAGCTCCTTCATTATGCCTGAAAGTCGTTCCCTTTTTGCCGATGCCGAAGAGGATAACCTTAAATTGGCTCAACCGCTTGCCGCCCGCATGCGTCCTCAAACACTCAGCGAGTTTATCGGACAGCACCAAATCTTGGGCGCTGGGAAACTACTGCGTCGAATGATCGATGCGCGGCGACTCGGGTCGATCATTCTTTACGGCCCGCCGGGGACCGGCAAGACGACGCTCGCTCATTTGTTGGCGCATGAAACGGGCAGCCAATTACGAATGGTCAGCGCGGTGACGAGTGGCGTCAAGGAGTTGCGTGAAGTCTTGTCATGGGCGCGCGACATTGTCACCACCGGGGGTGCCCGTCCCGTCTTGTTCGTCGATGAAATCCATCGCTTTAGCAAAAGTCAACAAGACGCACTCTTGCCCGATGTCGAGGAAGGTGTTGTGGCGTTGATTGGTGCGACGACAAGCAACCCGTATTTTGCCGTCAACGGAGCATTGCTTTCTCGCAGCCAATTGTTTGGACTCGAATCATTGACTCCCGACGAGATCCGCAGCTTGATCCAACGAGCACTGACGGATCGCGAACGCGGGCTCGGTGATGTATCGCCACAAGTCGATGAGGATGCCATCGCGTATTTGAGCGAAGCGTGCGAAGGGGATGCCCGTCGCGCCCTCTCGACGCTGGAAATCGCCGTTCGCAGCAGCGGGCACAAGAATCCCACCGTCACGCGTGAAACGATCGTCGAGTCGATCGGCAGCCGATTGAGTGGTTACGATGCGACGGGCGACGATCACTATGATCTGGCGAGTGCGTTAATCAAAAGTATCCGCGGCAGCGATGCCGACGCGAGCGTGTACTGGTTGGCACGCATGCTCGAAGGCGGCGAAGACATTCGCTTTCTCTGTCGACGTTTGGTGATCTTGGCAAGCGAGGATATTGGCAACGCAGATCCTACGGCGTTGACGATTGCGGTTTCCGCGATGCAAGCATGTGAGTTTGTGGGGCTGCCCGAAAGCCAATTGACGTTAAGCCAAACGGTGGCCTACTTGGCCTTGGCTCCCAAAAGCAATGCGGCAACCGCGGCGATCAGCGCGGCGAGAAAGGACGTGCGAGAAAAACAAGTCGTACCGGTGCCAAAGCATCTTCGCTGTGCCCACTACGGAGGCGCCAAATCACTCGGCCATGGCGAAGGTTATCAATACAGCCACGATGCCGAAGAGGGGATTGCGGCACAAGAATACCTCGGCGTGGATCGCAAGTATTACGAACCAGTCGACCGAGGATTTGAACAGACGCTGCGAGCCCGAATGGACGAGATTCGCCAGCGGTTGGGAAAGTGATTGCAATCCGTCCACGGGGGCCGAAAGGACTGGACTGGTCAGGTCTTGCGTGGCCTGGACTTGCCTGGACTGGACTTCTGGATTGGCGAATGGCAAGAACCGACAGGCCAGACGGTCCAAGAGACCAGCCAGTCCAAGCGACAAAGCGAGGCCGGTCTAAAACGCAGTCGCGTGCGAACGTATCGCTACTTAGCTCTTGGTTGCGGCCACGCGCAGTTCTTCGAGCTCGACACTCAAGCGATGTCGAAGTGGACTCTCGGCACGCAGCTCATCCTCGAGCAGTTCTTCGGCCTTGTCGAAGTTTTCTTCGCTACGGTTTGGATCGTTCATCAATGTACGAAACATTTTCTCGATTGTCGCTTCAGTAAGCAATGCAGTCTCCTCAGTTGAATTTTTGGCGAGTCAAAATGTCTGGAGGAACTCGCCCGAACGAGCGCCAAAATCGCCATTTCCAAACATCGTCGCTATCACCTGATTCTAAGCGACACGATTGGCGTCGCAAGTGCAAACCGGGTGTTCACACGTACGAAACCAATGATGGAGTCCATTGCCGCCCCTGGATTCCCTACCGTTTGGGTGGACACCCATCGAAAGTCTGCGACTCTCGCGTCCCTTTAACTGGTCGCTGCGACGACTTGGCGATCAAACCCGAGTTCGGACAAATGGGCTGCGGTGCGAGCGACCGTAAACCGAATTTGCTCTTCACTGTGCTCCGAAGTGATAAAGAACCGCAACCTCGCCGCCGATTCATCCACCGCCGGATACAAGATCGGTTGCACATTGATCCCGTCCCCCTTCAGCCGATGCGACAATCGCAGTGCGACCATTGAGTTACCGGTGATAATCGGAATCACAGGCGTCCCTTCGCTATCGCCCGTATCGAGCCCCGCTTCGCGACACAGCGACAAAAATAATTCACTGCGCTTGCGGAGTGTGACGACGCGTTCGGGTTCATCTCGCAAGGTTTGGATCGAGGCCAACGCCGCTGCCACCTGGGCCGGCGGCATCCCCACGCTGAACACAAATCCGGGCGCGGTGTACTTCAGTAGCTCAATCAATGCCGAACTTCCTGCGATGTAGCCACCGCATGACGCAGCGGACTTGCTCAGCGTTCCCATCCAAATATCGACATCACGGGCGTCCATATGAAAATGTTCGGCGATCCCGCGTCCCGTTTCACCCATCGTGCCAAAACTATGCGCCTCGTCGACCATTAACAACGCGCGATGTTTTTTCTTGACTTCGACAAACTGAGGCACGTCCGCAAAGTCGCCATCCATGCTGTAGACGCCTTCGATCACGATCAACACTCGGCGATACTGCGATCGCATTTCGGTCAACATCCGATCCAAAGCTTCGAAATCATTGTGGGGAAAGGGTCGTCGGCGTGCGCCGGACAACAACGCCCCTTGGACGATACTGTTGTGTGCCAAGGCATCGTGCAGAATCAAGTCGCCCGACCCCACCAAATGGCCGATCGTCGTTTCGTTGGTCGCATGGCCGCCGACCATCAAGATCGAGGCATCGACGCCAACCCACTCGGCGATTGCATTTTCAAGCTCGCGATGGATCGGCTTTTCACCCGACACCAACCGGCTTGCCGAAACACTCGTCCCGTACTTGCGAACCGCATCGGCCGCGGCCTCGGTGACGCGTGGATGACCGCTCAGACCCAAGTAATTGTAGCTAGCAAAGCTAATGTATTCTTTTCCGTCGATAATCGTTGTATCGCGAACGATGTTGTCATGCACGGTGAAGTACGGGTTCGGCACTCCGGTCATCTGCATTTGCTGAATGGTCGTTTTCAGTCGACGGTATTCAGCGAACTGCGAGAAATCGTCCTCGGGCTCGACCGCGGCGACGGCGTTGGCGTATCCACCCAACGAGGCCTTGGCTTCGGCAGAGGCACCGACGGGGAATTCACCGCTGTCCAAAAACGCCACCGCACGAACTTCGCCGCCGGGCGGCAAGTAACGCTGGATCGCTAATGCGGTTTGCCCGACGGTTTCGATTTCGTCGAGCACTTGCTCGGGAAAGCGGCCCCCGAAGGTGCGTTCGATGTTCCGTGCGATTTCGAGACGTTCGAGACTATCGAGCCCCAGATCCAACACAATATTGGTATCGATGTCCAGCACGCGGGCGCGCTCACCGGCGACTTGGCGAATGTGTTGCTTGATCGCTTCGACCACCGAATCGTTGAGATCGTCCAGGTTGATCTTGCCGGTCCGGCCGCCCGCCGCAGCGGCTTGCATCATCGGTTGCAGCACGCCGTCGTCGTGAGTCGTTTCCTCTTCCCAACGCACCCATTTGGCAATCATCTTCATGTCGCCATCGCGAACCGCGTGCAGACACGCATGGCGTTGAATCTTGCCACTGCTGGTTTTCGGAACGCTGCTATTGCGAACCAGGTAAACCGCGTCGGGTGGCAATTCGTGATCTAACGTCACGGCGCGGCGAATCGCCTGAAGGTGTGCATCCCAATCGAGATCTCGCAAGCGAACCGTTTCCGCCACGATTACCAATTGTTCGCGTCCCTCATACTCCATTGCGAAGGCGGCAACCGAACCGGCTTGCACCGCGTCGCTGGCGTGCTCGACCGTTTCTTCGATGTCTTGCGGATAACGATTCACCCCGCGGACAATGATCATGTCCTTCAAGCGACCCGAAACGTAAAGTTGGTTCTCGCACAAAAAGCCCAAGTCACCCGATCGCAAAAACGGACCTTTGTGGTCCGCCGTGCGGGCGAAAAAGGTTTCCTCAGTCGCGTCGCCGCGTTGGTAATACCCTTGTCCGACCGATGGACTTTGTATCCAGATCTCGCCGATCTGGTCATCCGCCAGCGGCATGCGGGTCTCGGGATCAACGATCACGATCGTTTCTTCGGGCAACACTCGTCCACAACCGACCAATCGCCGCGCCGAAACGTCGTTCTCGTCGACAAGCTCGACTTTCTTCGCATCCAAGGCGCTGCCGTTGAACGTCGTCACGACAGGTCGAGTTTCGATCGGTCCGCCGGTGACAAGCAATGTCGTTTCCGCCATCCCGTAACAGGGCAAAAACGCCTCACGGCGAAAACCAAACTTGGCAAAACGCTCCGAAAATGCATCTATGGTCGAGATCCGAATCGGTTCAGCGCCGTTAAATGCGATCTCCCATTTGGAAAGATCGACCCCTTCCATCTCTTCGTCCGCGATCTTGTCGACACACAATTGGAAGGCAAAATTAGGACCGCCACTGATCGTAACGCCGTACTTCGAAATGCCTTGCAACCATCGCGCGGGCCGCTGCAGGAAGGTCATCGGACTCATCAAAACGTCGCGGCGGCCAATGAACATCGGCATCAAAATGCCGCCCACTAAGCCCATGTCGTGATATGTCGGCAACCATGACATGCCAATCACGTCGGCCCGAGGCTGGAACGCTTGCAGAATCAACTCGCTGTTGGCAATCAAATTGCCCTGCGTCAACATCACCCCCTTGGGTGAACCGGTCGAACCCGACGTGTACTGCAACACTCCGAGCGAGTCACGATTGATCTTTGGCATCCGCCACTTTTCTGCCAACCGGCAAGCGGGATCGTCGGTCCCGAGCAATTGCAAACCGACCAAATCGTCGTGCTTTTGGTCTCCCGACAACTGCTCCACAATCGCCTTTGTCGAAAGCGCCCAACGCGTGTCGGCATCGACCACGATCGAACGAATTCGCGACGCCTTGCGATTGCGCCGCGGCGGATAGGCCGGGACAGCGATCGCGCCCGCGGCGTGACAAGCGAAAAAGCCAATCACAAACTCGAGACAAGGCGGATACAACAACAAGATCCGGTCGCCACTGCGAATGCGGCAACGATCTTGCAAATATCCCGCCAACGCACGAACTTCTTCCCACAGTTCCGAATACGTAATCGTCTGTTCCGACGACTCTACGTCGGTGAAAAGAAACGCAGGCTCATGGGGACGTTGCTCAGCCCAGAACCTTAGAATCGAGACATAATGATCTCTCGGTGGCGACTGCTTGCCAAAGAATTCTTTCAGGTCCACTTGCGCATCACCGCCAAGAAGGTTCATAGTTGATTAAGACGGCCCCAGCTTTGGAATCACTTTTCATGCGATCATCCCTCGAATGGAAACATCTAGCGAATGAGGGTCGAGTTATTACAAACAAGTATTTCGAGCATACTCGAAACATCCCTCTAGGATAGCGAACGTCGTCCTGAGGCAATGCTTGCATTGAAGTTTTCGGTTCAAACCACCCCTAAATGACGATAACAACGCTTTTCGAGAAGTTTTAACCGTCATATTCGATGTGGTAGTCAAGACATCACAACATTCACGGGCGAATCTTGCCAGACCTTGTTCACGGGGGGACCGGACCTGCCACCACCGTAAATCGTCATGTCTCGGGGGAAATCGCACGGCCACATGGAGTGGGGGATACATCCTCCTCGCTGGGCAAGCCGTTCCTCTCGGGGACACGGATGCAACCCTAACGCGTTGCACCCCAACCTTCGTTCCCCGTGCGATGGAGGGATCCGCTGGATCCCAATTGGGTCACTTGCCCAGTGTTCCCACGATTTCGGCGACGCCGGTGGCTCCAAGCTCGCTCAGGGCGGCGGGCAATTGGTCGACCAAGCGGGTTGAAACGGTCGGGTCATAGTAGTTTGCCGTGCCGATTTGAATGGCGCTGGCGCCCGCCACTAAAAATTGCATCACGTCGTCGATCGTCGCAATCCCGCCAATCCCGATGATGGGAATATTCACTGCGGAGGCAACTTGGTGAACACATCGCAGCGCGATCGGTTTAATCGCAGGCCCACTCAACCCGCCCATGCCATTACCGAGCATCGGTTTGCGGCGCCGCCAATCGATGGCCATCCCGAGCACGGTATTGATCAAACAAACCGCGTCGGCGCCGCCATCGGAAGCGGCCTGGGCGATGTCGGCAATGCGAGTGACGTTGGGCGTCAACTTCGCCAAAATCGGCACCTTGCATGATCGCCGTGCCGCTTCGACGACGTTGCGACAGGAGTTCGCGTCGGTTCCAAAATCGATTCCGCCACTGACATTCGGGCAGGACAAATTCAATTCGACAGCGGCGACCCCCGCTTCGTTTCCGATGCGTTCGGCGAGCGACACAAACTCGTCCTGCGTCCGTCCGGCCACACTAACAACGACCGCAGTTTCGAGCGTTCTCAGATAGGGGAGATGATTTTCGAGAAACGCATCGACACCGTCGTTATCCAAGCCGATTGCATTGAGCAATCCGGCAGAGGTCTCGACCGTTCGCCACGGCGCGTTGCCGATTCGCGGTTCGGCGGTGATCGTTTTTGGCAGGACGGCACCGAGTCGAGGAATATCGACGATGCCTTCCATCTCGCGCGCGTAGCCGAACGTTCCTGAAGCAACCATAATGGGGTTTTTCAGGGTCAAACGGCCCAGAGTGGTAGATAAATCGGTCATTGCTAATTCGTTATTCGAGACTCCATCCTCAGCCTCGCGTCTGGCAAAGGAGGGGTTAAACTTCATTCACGTTCGACACGTCACGTGTTCACCGATGTGTCGGATTAATTCTTTAGCAACGTACTCTTTCTCGCCATGGATCTCAGCGATTACGTTGCCTTTGGCGTCGAGCAATTCCACGTCGTTTTGATTGGAATCGATCGCCTGGGGGCCATTGCTCACCATCAGATCGCAGTGCTTGGTTTCCAGCTTCACGGTGGCGCGAAAGCGACGATCTTCGGTTTCTAATGCGAATCCGACGACCCATTGATCGCGGCGTTTGGTTTGCCCCAACGTCGCGACGACGTCGGCGGTTTCGATCAATTCCAGCTTCAGTGGTTCGCCGGTCTTGGCCATTTTCTGCGACAGCACCAAATGGGGCATGTAGTCACACGGCGCAGCCGCACCGATGGCTCCATCGCAATCTTCGAATGCGTTTACCGCCGCGACCAGCATTTCGTCGGTCGTGATCACGGGGATCACTGTCGCCGCAGCGGGATACGCGACACTGACCGGTCCCGAGACGATGACCACCTCGTGACCGGCGTGGATTGCGGCAGCGGCCAGCGCCGCCCCCATCCGACCACTGGACGCATTGGTCAGATAGCGAACCGGGTCAAGGTATTGCCGCGTCGGGCCTGAGGTAATGAGAATGCGAGCCACAGATTTAGACTGCTCTACGATGGATGCTTTGGATTACGGATGCTTGGGATTACGGTGATTCTCGAGCGTACGGCTGATGATTTCGTCGACCTCTTTGTCGGTCAACTCCATCCTCACTGCGGTCAGCGCGAACAACCGTTTTTCCGATTCGTCCAAAATCCCATCGGCAGCCATCATGCGGATCAAATCCGCCAACAACTCACCACGTTGCTCCTTGTCGCTGGGCAGTTCCAGCACCGCCTCGTCACGAAGTCCGAATTCGACCGCCTGTTGCAGGTCGAGTTCGTTAAGTCCGAGGTCGGCGCAGCGGTCGGCGACGAGATTCACTTCGCGTTCGCCAAGCGATCCATCCGCAAACGCCATCACCACTAGGTTGCGCAAGGCAAGGCGACGTTTCTTCAGATTGTCTTCGTTCATGCGGAGAATGTTACCCGCGACAACGGGGGCGAACAAGTATCGAGCATTTCAGCCGATCTCAGGCTACCAATCTCAGGCGGGTGCCTTTTTGAGAGAATTCCTCCCCCCCGACTCCAGCCCCGGCTAAATGAAATTCGAGCCCGATTAAAAGAAGGCGTGTCCACAATCGCAAACTTTCTTGCGAACATGCGACTCGTTAGCACACTTTGGGCACTTCTTTTTGGACCACGATGACTCTTTGGGCGTTTCCGCATCCAATTTTCGCTGCGCCTTCAACTCCTCGGTGCGTGCCGCGTCGGCTTGCAACACGGCGCATTGGGGATGGATACCACCCTTGGAATAGGCTCGTTTGCCACACATTGGGCAAATATTGCCATTGGCTTGAGCCGCGGAGGTGGTCGATTTATTCTCGCTCATATTTCTCGCTACTTTTCGTTTGACGAGCAACGTGGCTCAAAAATGAATGAGCATCCGAGCTCGCCTAACCGTGCAACCAAGAAACGCTTTGTAGAGAGTCACGACGTCGATTGCATTTGGTTGATTGCATTTGAACGTCGCTCACGCATCGCATGCGATTGAAAACGAATGAACGAGAAGAAGTGTGTGGAGACAGAGCAGGGCCACCCTCTCGCTCCCACCTGCTTAGCACTATGGTACGCGAGATCTGCTGCGAAGTCCACTTAGTGTTCAGGGGGATGGCCGTTAGGGTTGCCAATCACGCCCCAACGGTTTCCCCCCGAAGTACCGCGTTGGAAACAAATACAGGCCACTAAAATCAGCACGAAATACGCAAACGCAGCCTCCGGTGAATGTAGTAAACGCTCGCTTGGAGCAGCGTTTTCACTGCACTTAACGCCTGTTTCACTCGTTTGAATCGGTTTTCCTTCGTCCGCTGCGGAGCGTTCGCTTCGTCGGCAGCGCTGAGTGCCCCGTCGCTTCGCCGATCGGGCCCGCTTCATGGCACAACGGCGTCGGCGTGTTACTTAACGAATCGCTTGAGATTGCCGACTTCACTCCCTCGGAGCTGCAATTCACTGAAACGGGGCGATGTTTCAATCCGATCGATTGGGCACGGACGAGCTTCCCCTTCCCCAACCAATCTCCTGCCCAACCAAGTCCATGAACGTTTCATACCGGTTGATTGTCCACAAATACGCTGGAAACCGAAGGCGTCAGCCAAGACTCGCCGGCGGCCGTGCGTACCGCCCCCCGCAGAAACTGTCATAACGCAAACAAAACTTTCATAACGCCAACATCAGGCCGCCAACATCAGGCCGCAAACATCGGGACATCAGATAAGACGGGCCAAAACGAAGGCACGTCCGAAGGGGCGTAACACCGAAGCGGGGGTAACAAGAATCGCTTTGACGGATGACCGCAGGTGGTGCAGCGCATCCCTACGGCGGATGTCCGCGTTGCCCGCGGGATCGTGGTGACGAATCAACCGTATTCACAAGATCTTCCACATCTTCCACGCCTATCCTTCCCGATGCGTCCCGAAAGCGAGTCCGATTTGGCAAGTCCGCTGGCCCTACGGCCCAGCGAATAAGGCCAGCGTTTGCTGCCCTCTGGCCCCCCCCCCCCACAATTGAGTTGCTTTCTCTCCCCTTGCTCGGATAGAATGGGACTCTCGCCTCCCATTACCATCGCGGTTTCCTACAACCGTGGTTGCCTTCCTCCATCCTACCGCAGGTCGATTGGCTCATGATGTTGTCAATACTTGGCCCGAAATATGGCTCCGCGAAAGTGGGCAAGCAAAGTCAGGATCGCTCCGCCGCATTTTGCGATGGCGTGTCTCGGCGTGGCTTCTTAAAAGTCGGCGCGTTCGCGATGGGGGGCAGCAGTTTGACGCTGGCCGACCTGATGCGAGCCGAGGCGGCTGCTGGAAAATCTCATTCGCATAAAGCGGTGATCAATATTTTCCTCGCTGGCGGCGCCCCGCACCAAGACATGTGGGACATCAAGAGCGACGCCCCCAGCGAGGTGCGAGGCGACTTCAAGGCGATCAAGACGAATGTCTCGGGGATCGAAATTTGCGAGGTATTTCCCAAACTCGCTGGCATGATGGACAAGGCGGCAATCCTGCGCAGCGTGGTCGGGTGTAGCGGCGGTCACGACGCGTTCCAATGCATGACCGGTTGGAACCACAATGATTTGAAGAGCATCGGCGGACGTCCGGCCGTGGGCGCGGCGGTCTCTAAATTGTTAGGTCCCGTGGATGCATCCGTTCCTCCAAACATTGGGCTCGCCGCTCGGACCCGTCACGTGCCTTGGTCGGATTCGGGTTCCTCCGGATTCCTTGGCGCGGCGTACGCGCCGTTTAAACCCGACGGGCCGGGCATGAAAAACATGACGCTTGGTGGGATCACCTTGGACCGACTCGCCGACCGACGAAAATTGCTCGGTGAAATCGATACCCTGCGGCGCGACATCGATGTCACCGGAGCGATGGAAGGGATGGACGCCTTCGGTCAACGAGCGCTCGATGTACTGACCAGTAGCAAGTTGGTCGATGCACTCGATTTGTCAAAAGAGGACCCCAAGCTTGTCGAGCGATACGGTGACGGCAAACCGTATCAATACCAATACGATGGTTCTCCTACCGTCAACGACCAATTGTTAATCGCGCGACGTTTGGTCGAAGCGGGCGCGAGGGTGGTGAGTTTGAGCTACGGACGCTGGGACGCCCACAGTGCCAACTTCGATTTGGTCCGCGACCATGGCCCCAAACTCGACCAATGCCTCAGTGCTCTGATCGAAGATCTCGCGGTGCGAGGAATGCTCGACGATGTCACCGTCGCGGTATGGGGCGAGTTTGGACGCACGCCCAAAATCAATGCCAACGCGGGGCGTGATCATTGGCCTCGCGTCAATTCCGCATTCTTAGTCGGCGGCGGGATGCGGACCGGACAAGTGATCGGAGCGACCAATCGCTTGGGTGAAGAACCGAGCGAACGCCCCATTCATATGCAAGAGATTGTCGCCACGATGTACCATAATCTCGGGCTCGATACCGCATCGACAACCTTAATCGACCCCACCGGGCGTCCCCAGTTCTTAGTCGACCACGAGCCGATAGGTGAGCTGATCTAATGACGATCCTACGAATTGATCCAGCGTGCCGGCGGAACTCCTCCACCGCCGATTCGGATCGCGGGGCGACGCGATCTCGCGCCACCGCGGGGCTTATTATCGCGTTTGGCATCCTCACCTTCCTGCCTCGCTCCTTTGCGGGTGAATCGCTGAGCATCGAGAATGCGGAGGCCGATCGCACGCTGCTTGGGCGTGATGCACGGATCCAATTGGTCGTCTCACGACACCATGCCGGTGAAGTTCATCGCACCGATGAAGATGTGACCGGCGACGTCGTCTACTCCGTAGAACCGGCCGGAATTTTCAGTGTGGATCGTGATGGGTTCGTGATTCCCATCGCCGATGGACAAGCCACCCTGACCGCCAAACATGCCTCGGGCGCGACCTCCAACGCGACATTCACGGTCAGCGGAATGAGCGAAGATCAAGCGGTTAGCTTTCCGGGGCAAGTGGTTCCGATCTTCACCAAGCTCGGCTGCAACGGCGGCGGATGCCATGGCAAGGCGGCGGGCCAAAATGGGTTCAAGTTGTCTTTGTTGGGTTTTGAGCCGCGTGAAGATTACGAGCACTTGATTGGCGAGTCCCGAGGACGTCGAATTTCACCCGCAATCCCCGACCAAAGCTTGCTGTTGCTCAAAGCGATCAACGCCTCACCCCACGGCGGCGGACAACGTCTCGAGGCGGACAGTCACGAGTATCGCGTGATGCGCCGCTGGATCGCCCAAGGAACGAACTTTGGTGACGGAAAGGAACCCTCGGTCGTGTCGATCGAAGTGCTGCCCGCTCATCGACGGTTGGCCCCAGGGGCCAGTCAACAATTGTCCGTCGTCGCCGTCTATTCTGATGGCGCGCGAGAAGATGTAACACGCGCGGCCCTCTACGAGGCCAACGATACCGAGATGGCCGAGGTCGATGCCAAAGGCAAAGTGACCTTGAACAAGCACGTGGGTGATGTCGCCGTGATGGCTCGCTACCAAGGGCACGTCACGGTGTTCCGTGCGGATATCCCTCAAACGATCGAGTCGTCGCCGGAGTCGTTGACACCGCAGCCAGCCAACGTCGTCGACGTTCACGTCTTTGCCAAGCTTCAATCGCTGGGGATTCCCGCCTCGGAAACCTGCGACGACGCGACCTTTTTGCGACGAGCAACGCTCGACATCGCAGGCCGTTTACCAACGCCTGAGGAAAGCTCTCAGTTCAACAGCGACCAAAGTGCGAATAAGCGTGAGGTGCTCGTCGACCAATTGCTGGCCAGCGAGGATCATGCCGATTATTTTGCCAGTAAATGGAACGCGATTCTGCGCAACAAACGCCAAGGTGGCAACCTGGAATTCGCCACGATCGCGTTCCATCAATGGATCCGCGACAGCATTGCCGAAAACAAACCGTATGACCAATTTGTTCGTGAGATCGTGACCGCGTCCGGGAGCGTCGCGAACCATCCTCCGGTCGTTTGGTTCCAACAAGTGCCCGACAAGAGCAGTCGCGTCGAAGACGCCGCACAACTTTTTTTGGCGCAACGTGTCGCCTGTGCTCACTGTCACCATCACCCCTACGAAAAGTGGAGCCAAGCGGATTACGCTCAACTCTCCGCCTTCTTTGCCACCGTCACCAAGAAGGCGGGCAGCGAGCCGTTGGAGCCTGATTTCATTGCGGAGGTCGGCGCCGCTACGTCACCTCACCCCAAAACCGGCCAACCGCTGACCGCCGCGGGACTCGACGCAGAATCCGCTGCCATCGATCCAAGCGAAGATGCTCGAGTCCATTTGGCTCAATGGATGACCGATCCGGCGAATCCCTTTTTTGCCCGCGCGTTGGTGAACCGTTATTGGAAACATTTCATGGGTCGCGGTTTGGTCGAGCCCGAAGACGACATGCGGATCACCAACCCTCCCTCCAACCCGGAACTGCTCGATGCGATGGCGGCATCGTTTGTGGAGTCCCACTTTGATCTACGCGCTCTGATTCGTCTGATCGTGTTGTCGAAAACCTATGGGCTCAGTAGCGAGCCGGCCGCAGGCAATCTTGGTGATCGACGCAGTTACTCGCGTTATTATCCCAAACGACTGCAGGCCGAAGTGTTGTTAGACGCGATTGACGATGTCTCAGGTAACCAAACCAAGTTCGCCGGAATGCCCGCGGGAACCAGGGCGGTGGCGCTGCCCGATACCGAGTTCGATTCGTATTTCCTTAGTGTGTTTGGCATCCCCGACTCTGTGACCGCATGTGAGTGCGAACGTTCCCAAGAGGCCAACTTGGCTCAGAGTCTGCACCTGATCAACTCGGACGAAATCCAAGAAAAACTGGGGAACGATGCGGCCCGGGCCGCCAAACTAGCCGTCGATGGTGATCTGACGGATGAAGCAAAATTGCAGCAGCTATACACGCTCGCGTTCAGTCGCGAAGCAACCGATACGGAACGGAAAGCCATGCTTGGCTACTTGAGCAGCAAAGAAAATCGCCGAGAAGCCTTCGAAGACATCCTTTGGTCGTTAGTCAATTCCAAAGAGTTTTTGTTCAACCACTAGCCACGAGCTTCTTTCCCCCTCTCCCTCTGCCCCTCCCCCACCTCAATGCCTTCCTTCATCGTTCGACTTAGTCTCGCTTGGCTATGCATGGCCTCGATCGCTCAGGCCCAGTTCCTGGCGATTGAATTGCGCACCATCGATCCGCCACTTGCGACCATCGGGCAAAAGGCTAGCGTGTCGGTCGCCGGCGAGAACATGGACGAAGTGGACCAACTTTGGTTTTCTCACCCTGGGATCACGGCCACGATCCAATCGGTCGAGCCAGCCACTCCTGCGCCGCTGCTTGAGCCGACCCCAAAATACGGAAACTTCCACGTCACGGTCGCTGCGGATGTTTCGCCGGGACGGTACGAGGTCCGCGCCGTTGGCAGGCATGGTGTCTCGAATCCTCGCACCTTTTGGGTCACGTCACTGCCGATCGGTAACGCGACGATCAGCCACGATCGCAGCGTCCCCACTCCCCTGCCTCGGGACACCTGGGTGCATGCGACGTCGTTGGCAAACGCGATCCATTATTACGCTGTCGAAATCGCTGCCCCATCGACCACGATTTGTTACCGATCACAAACCAGTGACTCGCCGATGATTGGGCAATGCAAACTTTACAACTCCGCAGGGAAAGTCGTCGCGTCGGCACGGGGAGCCGACGGGTTTGATCCCGAGATGGTCATCACCGATCAACCGGCCGGGCAATACGTGCTCGCGGTCCGTGAATTCCTTTATCGCTCGGGTCCCCCGTACGCTTACCAATTGTCGGTTCAATCGACCCCCGAATTGGCCAACCCCGAACATCAAGCCCATGCCGCGTTCGCATTTCCTCACGCCGCCACCGCACTGAACGTCGTTTCCGATCCCCAACCGGGGCGGACCGACACCGACATGCCGCAACGCATCGACCTACCGCATCAAGCGACATGGTGGTTCGCCTCGGCCAACGAAGTCAACACCTTCGAATTCGAAGTCACCGAATCCGAATCGATTGCGATCGACGTCATTTCAGACCGCTTAGGCCAACCGACCGATGCGCGGATCATCGTCGATCGGATTTCCCGTGACGAAGCAGGTGCGGTCACGTATCACCCCGTCACGCGAGTCGACGATAGCCAAGTTGAAACCGATGGAGTGGTATCGCTGCGTACCAAGGACCCCTCGATGGTCTTCACCGCGCCCGCCACCGCAACGTATCGATTGACGGTTCAAGATTTAGATATCGGAACCTCCCTGCGTGAGGACCAGTGGTTTGTGCTTCGCGTTGGTAAGCCCAATCCGGGATTCACCTTGGTGGCTTACCGTGTCTATCCGCATAAAGACAACAACCAATCCAAACCTCATGGTTCGAAGTTGTTTCGTGGCGGAGCAGAGCACATCCGCGTGTTTGCGCTTCGGCGTGATGGATGGACCGGATCCATCGAAGTCTCGGCGGAAAACTTGCCCGCCGGCGTGCATTGTGAACCGGTCACGATTGCTGCGAATCAAACTCAAGCGGACTTAACGTTATCAGCCGCTGAGGATGCCGCCGGCGGTGTCACGTCGATTCGCGTGGTAGGTCACAACGTCGACAAAACCATCACGGAAACCGCCGTTGCCACCACGTTACAGCTCGCTCGCGGCGGCGGACGCGATTCGATCCGTTCGCGGATCACATCCGAGGTCGTCGTGGCGGTTTCTGAGGAAGACGTTTCGCCGCTAACGATGCGATTGGGCGACGCTAGCGTGGCAGACGTCAAAGTCGCTGAGGCGCTGTCAGTCGGAATCCAATTGACGCGTCGCGAAGGGGGCAACGACGCCTGCGTCTTGCGGCCAATCTCCTTGCCCCCCGGTGTGACGATCGCGGAGGTGACCGTTCCAGCCGACCAATCCGAGGCCACCTGCACGATCCAAACGAGCGCGAAGACGCCCGCCGGAATTTACTCGCTCTCGCTAATGGCAGAAACTAAAATAAAGGTTCGGCCCAACCCGCAATCGCTGGCCCAGGCCGAAGAAGCTCGCGCTCAGCTCCAATCGCTTCACGATGATCCCACCCAAGCGGCAAATCTCGATGCCATCAAGGCCGCCATCGTGGAGGCCGATAAGCGAGTGGAAGCTGCGAAAAAGGCTGCGGCTGAACAAACATTGACCGTCTTTATCCCCACCAATCTAGTGACGTTTCGAGTCGTTGTGCCATGATCCGACCTTCCTCTGTGCTCTCGTTTGCAATCCTCTCGCTGGCGATCACTTCGACATCGTTGGCCGAGGAATCGCCGGTCAAACCGGTCGACTTCGCCACTCAGGTGATGCCGATCCTGAAACGCAACTGTTTGGCGTGCCACCACCAACAGGAAGCGGAAGGCGGCCTCGTGCTCGAAACGTTAGCGTCGATCCATGCCGGAGGCGACAGCGGGCCGGGGGCGACGCCAAAGGACCTCGAGTCGAGTTCGTTGTGGACGCGGGCCAGCGGCGAAGAAGATCCGATCATGCCACCGCCCGACAATTCCGTCGGTGCATCGCCATTGACCGCTGAAGAGCTTGCCTTGCTTCGTTTGTGGATCGAGCAAGGAGCCACAGGCACGGATGCGAGCGCCAGCGAAAAAATCGTCTGGCAACCGATTCCCGCTTCGATTCGCGCGACGTATGCGATGGATGTGTCCCCTGACAATCGCATCGCCGCCGTCGCACGTGCCAACCGTGTCCTAATCGTCGACCTGCAATCGACCACCGAGGTGGCTCGATTATCCGACCCCTCGCTGGCCGATCTCGCGGTCGATGGCGGAATCGCCGACGTCGACCTGATCCAATCGATTGCCTTCTCGCCCGACGGAGACCGTATCGCGACAGGAGGTTTCCGTACGGTCCGCATTTGGAAACGCACCCCTGCACCCGTTTCACAGCCTCCCTCTCCGTTGGCAAACGCGAGCGGACCGATCGCGATCTCGCAGGATCAAACTCGAGCCGCTTTCGTCAATGCGATTGGTGACGTCGAGATCTGGGACTTAAACGCCCCACAGAAACAACACACCCTGACGAGCCCCGCTGGATTGGTCACTTCGCTCGGTTGGGCCAACACCGCAGGCGAAGACGAGCGATTGTTCGTGGCGCGACAAGACGGACACCTCGCCGTCTGGAACGGCACAACCGGCGCCATCGTTTGCGAGTTACAAACGGACACGTCGATCGCAGAGATGGCGATCGCTCGCGACGCATCGACCTTGGTGACATTGACATCTGCGAAGCAGGTTCGCGCTTATCAATGCGCCGCCACCGAATCGGTCTGGAAGATCACTCCCGTCCACGAATCGGTCGGCGCGATTGCCGACGCCACCGCGATTGCGGCCACGCCGACCTTGATTGCAATTGCCAGCGAATCAGCCGGAGTCCTCTTGGTCGATCCCAAAGCAAACACCGTCGTCCGCAAAATCGATCATGGTGCGGTAGTCGAGGCATTGGCCGTATCCTTGGACGACACGCAACTCGCCACAGCAGGACGCGACGGCAAGACGCGAAGCTGGAATCTAGCCGATGGCAAAGCCTTGATCACGATGCAGGGCACCCGCAAACAGCAATTGCGTCTAAACCAAGCGGACCAGGATGTCGTCCGGCAAAACGCAATCGTCGCGGCATTGAACGCAAAAACGGCGACGCTTGAAGCGTTGCTGAAGACCGAAAACGAGGCGCTCGCCAAAGTCACCCAGGCGAAGAACGAAGCCACCGAAGCGTTGGCGGCCGCAACCAAGAAGCACGCGGATGCTGTGGCACTTGTGGCCACGACCCAAGCGACCCTAAAAAAGGCCAACGAAGACGCCGCGGCCGCTGAACCCTTGATCGCTACCGTCACCAAGCAATTGCAGGAAGCCAAAGCAAAAGTCGAGTTAGTGGCAAAACAACTCGCCGAACAACAAGCAGCGAAGGTGACCGCCGACGCCGAAGTCGCCAAGGCCCAAGCCGAAGTAGACGCCGCGACGAAAAAAGCGGCAGAAGCTAAAGCGGCAGAAGCTAAAGCCGCAGAAGCTAAAGCCGCAGAAGCCAAAGCCGCTGAAGCCAAAGCCGCTGAAGCCAAAGCCGCAGAAGCCAAAGCCGCAGAAGCCAAAGCCGCAGAAGCCAAAGCCGCTGAAGCTAAAGAGGGCGAGAGCGAGCCCGCGAAAGCCAACGTGGAAACGACTCCGGAAACCGGGAAGGAGGACGTGAAAGCAGCCGAAGCCTTGATCGCCGCTGCGACCAAGCAACTGCAGGATGCGAAAGCAAAATTGGATTTGGTGGCCAAGGAGATCGCAGCGAAGCAAGCTGAAAAAACGGCCACGGAAGCTCAAGTCACCAAGCTGCAAGCCGAATTGGACGCCGCGATGAAAAAAGCGGTCGATGCGAAGGCGTTGAGCGAAAAATCCACCAAGGATTTAGTGGCGCAAAACAAAGCGGTCACCGATACCGAAGCAGCCAAGACAAAAAGTGAGAGCGACCTCGCTAATCGCCAACAAGCGCTCGCATCGGCCACCAGTGCACAGCAATTCGCTGCTGCGAGCATTCCCAAGCATCAAGCGATTGTCGCCTCTGAAACGCGACACGGCGAAGTCCTTACCAAGATCGCCGCCGCGGAACTTGGGCACAGCAACGCAGCCAGCAACGGTGTGATCGACGTAGACTTTCATGGCGACAACGTCGCCACCGCTCATCGCGATGGTTCACTTCGCTGGTACAGTGCGGGCACCGGAACCCCGCTGGGATCCCGCCAAGGGATCGGGCATGACCATGTGGCCATCATTGCCGATCAACTCGTTGGTTTTTCACAGCGATCCACCGCAACCATCGTGTCGACGGCATTCACATGGCAACTTGAACGCACGATTGGTGCGATGGACTCCGATACGTTTGCCGACCGAGTGACGGCACTCGACTTTCGCCGCGACGGATTGACGTTAGCAGTGGGAGGCGGGGCACCAAGTCGCTCCGGCGAAATCAAAATCTTTGCCGTTGAAACCGGTGAACTGCTTCGCGACTTCGGCTCGATCCATAGCGATACGGTACTCGGACTCGACTTTTCACCCGATGGCACGATGCTCGCTTCGGCATCGGCTGACAAGACCATTCGTTTGTTGGACATCGCCACCCAGACCCAAATCCGTACCCTCGAAGGCCACACTCACCACGTGTTGGCGGTTGCATGGCAACAGAATGGCAGCAACATCGTCTCGGCCAGCGCCGACCAAACGATCAAGGCCTGGGATTCTGAAACCGGCCAATCAACGCGTACCGTTGGCGGCTTTCCGAAAGAGATCTCGGCCCTGGATTTTGTCCAAGCGACCGATCAAGTCGCTGCAGCCGGATCCCACGGGGAAGTCCGTTTGGTGAAGACCAGCAATGGAGGCGTTGTGCGAACCTTCAAGGCGCCGAACGACTTTCTGTATACCACACGGGTCACGCCCGATGGCGGCAAGGTGTTAGCGAGCGGCCAAAACGGCCACCTGCTAATTTGGAACCTCGCCGATGGAAAGTTGATCGGAGAAATGCCCTAGAGCGTGCTCCTTTTGATGTAGCGATCGTCGCCCGATGGTGGACCACTGTCGGGCGAACGTAGCAACAACTCGGATCCCACATCATGGCTCAGAGCTGCCCTCAGCGACTCGCGAATGATGTACGGATCAAAATCATCAGCCGATGCGGACGATTTGTAGTCGCGTTTTTTAACCCGAAGGACAAGCGAACGAATATCAAGCTTGATTCGGTCTCTCGTTAACGCATCGGGTTAGGCAAGACGCCTGACTAGGCGTTTAGCACCCCTTCGAATAATCGGGACCCGATCCGTACCATGGTCGCCCCTTCGGCGATCGCGACAGCAAAATCGCCGCTCATCCCCATCGACAACTCAGGCAGTGCCACACCGGTGTGAAGTTGCAATTCGTCACGAAGTTGGCGCGTCTCGGCGAATTGGCGGCGGGCCGACTCGGAATCCGTGCCCCAACCGGCCATCGCCATCAACCCCCGCACTTTGACAACGTCATTGCCTGGCTCGGCAAGGTGACGCTCTAGGATCGGCTCGATCGCCTCGGGCATCAAACCCGTCTTATCGGGCTCGCCGCTGATATTTACCTCTAACAACACCTCAGTCGGCTGCTTGAGAACGCTTGCTTCTTCGACAATCGCATGGAGCAATCGTTCACTGTCGACCGAGTGAATCCACGGCCGAAATGGCATCGATCGCCGCAGCTTGTTGCGTTGCAGATGGCCAATCAAGTGCCATTGGACCTGATCGGGAAACTCCACTTCGGCCGCCTTTTTCCACAGCACTTGCGGACGGTTTTCTCCGAGCTGATGGCATCCCGCCTCGACCAGGGCGAGAGTCGTTTCCGCGTCAACGTACTTGCTAACGCCAATGATTTGGACCGAGTCGGACGGCCGCTTCGCAGCCGTCGTTGCGGCTTGCACGTCATCGACAACCGATTTCCAATTTTCCGCCAGACGCGTACGCATTTGGTCCTCAATCATCGTTCGCCTCGCTATCGTCCACCGTTACCAATTCGTCGTAGTCTCCCTCGCCGGTGTCAAAGCGTGCGGCAAAGAAATCTGCGATCAAATGCTTGCCTAGAACCGTTCGGCAGCGGCGTTGGCCGAGCGAACGATAAATCATCCACTGTTCGGACCCGACCTGGACGCGGAATCCCACCGCTTCATGCCGATCGCACAAGCGACGCTCGTCGCCGACCGTCAATTGTCGCCACGTCCGCTTGCGCCGGAATCGCCGCTGTTGCAAATCAAACCAAAGTGGCATGTAGAGCGCCCCATTGCCCTGAGCCGTCCAGACCAAGTGGTCATCTTCGCTTGCCGAAAGCTTCGTCGTCGTCGGACCAATACGCCATTCCGATGCCGACAAAGGCATCACCAACGCGCGAGGCTGGCCGTCACTCAAAAACAGTTCGCGAGTCTCATTTTCGAGCTCGGCCGAGATGCCCGCAGCGACCGGAATCCGAGTCGAGTAGCGGATCGACTTTAGCGGAGTTGCGGCATCCGATTCCGAGTCCTGACACGGCAGCACCCCATCGGCCATCATCAAACAACGATCGTCCCGAATCAACATCAGCTGCCGCTGCAGCACAACGCCGCCTGTCCACGGTTGCTCGATTTCAATGAAGTGCACGTCGTCATCGGTGTACTCGCAAACCAGCGACCAATCGCCCGAGGGTTGTTGGTCGACTCCGTCGATCTCGATCGACGTTTGCACGGTCCCCGATACCACTCGCGTTCGCCCCGCATAGATCTCGAGCTCGTTATGTTCGCCACGGTAACTCAGGTGAGTACGCCCACGACGCACATCCCATTCGGGCAGCATGATCGCAAGCTTGGCATCTTCGCAGTGATGAAATGCATCAGGCAAACAAACCTCCCAAGCCAACCGTCCACCGCTATGACTGAGCCCGAGTGCGGCTTCAGTCGCCGGGCGAAGGGTCTCGGGATCAAACGCCATGGCATACTCGAGCAAGCCGCCTTGGCCCCGATCGTCTTTGACCTCTTTACGCGTCAGCGGGCTGAACGCAGACGTACCGTGATGCGTCGTCATCGCGGCGACCCAAGTGGCCAATTGGTCGCCAATGGACGTCCACGACTTCAAAAAGGTCTTCTTCGTAGTCGCTTTCAATAGTTCTTGACAACGGAGTAGCGAACCGAGGACCAGTCGCGTCGCGGCGGGTTTGGCCAACACCGCGGGGATCGCTTCATCCTCGTGATCACACCACAGCGCGAGCGCATCGATGGCCGATTTTTGAGCCCGTTTGCACGACGGCAAATCGGCTAGTCTCCAGGCGAGCGTCAAACCAAGCTCCGCGCCGACGATCAAATGGGCGGGCGAATCGGGCCGGTGCGTCTGGAGCACCCCTTCGCGGAACTGTTGCAACGATCCGAGCAACTCCCACCAAAGTGCGGGCTCAAGATGTTGACTCAGCATGGGCATCGCGCCAGCCCAAAGGATCGCATCGTGGCACGAGATCACGGACCGATCCCCATGATCAAGTTGGACAATCATTTCCGCCGTGGCCGCAACCCAATCGACCGGGCGAGTCGAACCGCGACGCCGAGGCGGTTGGTCACACGCCATTTGGCTCAGCCCTTGGCGCACCGGATCGACCGCAGTTTCGATCGACGTGGCGAGCCCCCATCGATAGACGGTTCCAGCCACCGCGGCGGGGCCGAACACCTTTTTTGCCGACTTCGTTTCACCACGCTCGGCGAACTTTTTGCAGAGTGTTTCCCAATTCGCCTCTGATACACGATCCCCATTTGGCAGCCTCTCGCCGCCGTCATGATCGACACCCCTGACGACGTCGTCCGGTACAGCTATCTTGGTCATGGACGATGACTTCGTTTGAGCCTCGGCTTGGTTCAAGGCCGCTTGACCGCGGGGGGCTGGTTTCTTGTTCAAGGCGTTTTCGGCCTCCGTGATTTTCGTCGACATGGGGTATAATGCGTTGGCTAGAAGTATCGTTTTTCATGCCTCGATTCGGCTGCTGTATACCTTACTCATTCAGCCGTTTGACGCTAGCACTTCCCAATCGACTCGACCGACGCCGCATGACTGTAATCGCTATGTTCTCCCGCAGATTGACTCCCTTCTTCTTGTTGGCCATCACGATGGGGGTCGGGTGCAGCCGCAATGCGGAATCCCCCAACGCCGTGCCCGCACCGCAACCCCATCCTACCACGGGCGTCACCAGCGTTGAAAACACGGCAACCGTTGAAAACACGGCAAATCCGGAGCTCAGTGCGGTGCCTTCCCCCGCCCCTAAGGTTACCCCACCGCCCACTTCGCCCCCTGCTCCCTCCACGACGCCCCAGCCCCAGGCACAGCCCCAGGCACAGGCACCGCCGCCGACCGAGCCCCGGCAATTGCCAAGGGTCGACACGAAAGCGAAGCAGGACGATTCCGTGATGTCCACAAGCCCTCCCGATGACGAGGCGAACCGGTCCCCATCGCCCGCCGACGCGGCCGAGCCAGTGGCCGAAGAGGAAGAAAAGTCACCAAGGCAATATTTGAGCGAACAATTATTGCCGCCCGCCGGAGCGAAACGGTTAAGCAAGGAATCATTGCTGTGGGTCGACCGCAATTTGAATCGCGTCTACATCGATGGGTATATCGCGATGGATCGCGGCGCCTTGGAAATGTTTGCCTGTCCGGTGGGAAGCAAGGAACACGAATCGATTGTCGCAGTGGTTGCCAAATCAAGTGAAGTCCACGCCGCACTGCTCGCCATCGGGGCCCAATCCGGAACGACGGCGATGTTCAATCCCAGTTTCGTGCCTCCGACCGGTCAAACCATTCGCGTTTGGGCATGTTGGCATGACAAGCAGGGCAAATTTCACGTCACCGATGCCCGTCGTTGGGTTCAAAACGTGGACACCAAGGAAGCGGTCGAAGCGGATTGGGTCTTCGCAGGCAGCGGATTCTACAAAGATGAAGAGGATGGCCGCGAATATTATCGCGCCGACGGTGGCGACATGATTTGTGTGTCGAACTTCAGCACCGCGATGATGGACCTTTCGCTGGCGAGCAGCGCCGATGCCGACTCCTTGATGTTCCAACCATTCCAGGGCCGGGTGCCCGAACGCGGCACCCCGGTACGATTGATCTTGGTACCGATCCCCGTGCCGACCGACGCGCCCACACCGAAACTAACCCCTCAGCAAGATCCGAACGTTGCTCCAAGCGAAGAGGTGTTGCAGAAGCGAGCGCAAGCGCCGAAGACCGACAGCGGCGAAGACGGAGAATGACGGGTAACGTGATCCGAGAGGCGGCACTGAAAACGACGCGGCAGCGAGCATTTTAAGATAGGTCGCAGGGCCGCGAGTAGATCGCAGGGCCGGTTCGGGCCGAACCGTTTGTGATTGGCCGGTGGGAACGGGCCCTACATCCCACATCCATTTCGAAGACACTCTTGGCAAAACGAAACAAGGCCAGAACCGCGGATGCGAATTCTGGCCTTGTTCGATGACGTTTTGATGTGGCGGAGCGATTGCTAAACCGCCCGAATGCCACACTTAGATCGCTGGCGTTGGCTCGTAAGGAACGTCTTCGATCAAATCCATTGGCAACGGTGCGACGTGAACGCCCGCGTCCTTGGAGATCGAATCGATCGCTTCTTGGCCCTTCTGAACCGTGTTTTCACGGGTTTGCCCTTTGTAACGCGACGACGAGGCGGTCGGGCAAACCGGACCACTGTAGCTAACCGACTTCAGATGGCTGACCACGCTGACGTGAGCCAATGCGCCTTCTTTTTCTGGCAACACGCGATCGGTCGTCTTGGCGGTTTCGACGGTGGCGTCACTGGCAACCGATCCCAAACGTACCGCAACAATCTTCTCGGCATCGATGCTGGTCAATTGCTCAAGCGTGCCCTTGCCCACGACCCAATCGAACGTGTCGATGATGTAGCCGATGTTCGCAGCAGGAATGCTGCTGACCAACGCGATAAAGCCTTCGACATCGCGAATGAATTCGAACTCTTTGCCTTCGGCCAATTCCTTGCCCGCGGAGAACGAAACGCCTAAACGGATTTCGCGAGGAGCCAAAACTTCCGCGATTTGGTTCAAACGAGCACGTTGAGTCTCGAAGTACTCTGGGTACGGCAAGCGGTCGGTAGCCACGGGCAAACGCAGGTACGCTCGCTTGACCAACAATTCCTTGGCGATTTCAGCCATCGGGTGAAGCGTCGCGACTTGGGCGGTAAACGTGTCGTCGTCCGCGTCCAAATTGACACCGAGATCGAAGCCACCAATTTTAATGTCGGCTGCACGCAGATACTTGGTCGCGTCTTCCAAGCTGGTCCGTTGCGAGCGACGGAGCATGTCGGCCATATCGACATCCATTCCACGGAACCCGTAGGTCAACGCCAACTCGATTAATTCACTTTGACGGCCGTTGATTCCAAGTAACCAAGGAGAAAAATTCTTGAACATTCAGTCTTCCTGCTTTTTTGATGACGATTAACGTGATTGGCTCAATATTGAGCTGATAAAAAACGGAGCCGATGGCGTTAGCCACGGGCCTCGACGAGGCACCAAGATTGTGTAGGAAGGTCCGAGGCGATCGCCTGCGGCTCACGAAAACACATTGATTTCTATCAGCCAAGCATGAGAGTATCGCAGAAACAGCCCTCTCCAGCCAAGGGGCTTATTGACAGCTTTCCGAATCGCTGAGAAGTTCAGCCACTATGGCCAATCCTTCCCACCCGCCGACCCCCTCTAACGACACCTCGCAGCAAGCGACTCCGCCCCGGCATGCTAGCCAAAATCCGCGTCAAGCCGAAGTCGTTTTTCTTGGCACCGGAACCAGCGTCGGCGTGCCTGCATTGGGCTGCCAATGCGCCGTCTGCACAAGCGATTCACCCCGCAATAACCGCACCCGATGTGCCATTGCCGTCCATTTACCCGCGGCCATCGCGGACCACGATCCGGCGGTCGATCCCAACGCTCCTCAGCACGGCTCGCGAACCATCTTGATCGATACCCCGCCCGACCTGCGGACCCAATTGTTGAGGGAAAAAATCTCCCTCATCCACGCCGTTTTGTTTACCCACGAACACGCCGATCACCTGTTTGGCTTGGACGACCTGCGACTTTTCCCGTTCCGGCTTGGGCACCCAGTCCCCCTATACTGCCAAACCCGCGTCGAACAGCGGATTCGGCATTCGTTTGATTACGCCTTCTCCCATCGCGAGCCCACCCACCCTGGCGCGGTTCCCCAGCTGGAGTTTTGCAACATCGACGAGGCTCCGTTCGAGGTGTTGGGGGTCCGCGTGACGCCGATCCCCATGACCCACGGGCCCCGATTCCATGTGCTGGGATTCCGCATCGGTGATTTTGCCTATTGTACCGATACCAATGGTATTCCCGATTCTTCGCTCGAGCGGCTGCGCGGGGTCCGAACGTTCGTGGTTGGAGCGCTTCGCCATACGCCTCATCCGACGCACTTCAGTTTGCAGGAGGCGATCGACATGGCGACCAAGGTCGGTGCCGCGCAAACCTACTTAACCCATATCTCGCACGATCTGGACCACGAAAAAACAACGAGTCAGTTGCCCGCAGGCGTGGCGATGAGCTACGACGGTTTACGCGTGAAGATTAATTTTGATTGAGTTGCAGTGGAGTTCGGTTGCAAATGCCCACCCGCGACCACACACGCGATGAAGGAGCGGTTAAGATGGGCCTCGCGAATTCCACTGCGGCAGCGTTTCCCCCCCTCCTTCACTCTTCATTCTTCATTCTTGAATTTCTTAGCCCATGCCTCATCCTTTGCCCAAGCCGGACGTGCCCACTGAGGCGCGCCAGTACAACTCACGACTCGGCATCGTGTTGTTCGTTATTTACTTGGTTCTCTATGCCGGGTTCGTGTTCATCAATGCATTTAACGCGTCCCAAATGGAAACGATTGTCGTCGCAGGACTGAACCTGGCGATCGTTTACGGATTTGGTTTGATCATCGCAGCGATCTTGATGGCACTGCTTTACGGAGTGATGTGTCGCAATGAACCGATCGTTGACGCTGCAACCGACCAAACCGCCAACAACGAATCAAGCGAAGGAGCGTCGAAATGATTTATGACCCTTCCTGGATCGCAGTCTTCGTTTTCCTCGCCTTCGTCGTCGTCACCGTCGGACTTAGTTTCTTTCTGGGGCGTAAAGCAACCTCCAGTGAAGGTTACTTTGCCGCACACGGACAAATCCCCTGGTTCATCAACGGGGTCGCGTTTGCGGGCGATTATTTGTCTGCCGCGTCGTTTCTAGGCATTTGCGGGATGATCGCCGCCTATGGCTACGACGGTTTTCTATATTCCATCGGTTACTTAGCCGGTTGGATCGTGGCCCTCTTTGTAATCGCCGAGCCGATGAAACGACTCGGTCGATTCACGTTTGCCGACGCCCTGGATGCCCAATTCAATTCACGCGGAATTAAACTTGCCGCCGGCATCAGCACGTTGGCCGTCAGCATTTTTTATCTGATCCCGCAAATGGTCGGGGCCGGTTCGTTAATCCAACCACTGCTAGGATTTCCGCATTGGGTCGGCGTCGTGATGGTCGGCGTCGTTGTAATCGTGATCGTCGTGACGGCGGGCATGGTTTCGACCACCTGGGTTCAATTCCTCAAAGGATCGCTGTTGGTCTTCTTCAGTGCGATTTTGGTGGTGATGCTGTTGAGGCAAGGCTTCGTGGAGTCCGATGGCGGACTGCAATCAATCGGGCCGATCGATTCGGCGACTGTTTCAGCGCCCCAGATTGAGGGCCGCGATACGATTCCGGCAACCGACGCATGGGCTGAGCACCCCGAGTTCGTACGACTTGCGAACTCCGAAGGCGGATTCACGATCTTTCGTGTCGAAGCCTCCGCCGAGAACCCCAATCAAGTGATGTTGCGTCAGGCTCAAGCGATTTCCACCTCCGTCAATGGAGAACAATTCGTCGATGGATTGCCGTTCGGTGCGAGCGAAGGACAACGTCAACTGTTACCGATTGGACATATCTCCAAACTTCCGTCGGACTACGAAGCCTCGACTCCCCTCGGTCCCATTTCGTTTTTCACGACCCTCTCTAAAAGTGAGATTGTGCTGTGGGGCAACGAGGTGATCCGTCATCCCGACGGAGCGACGACCAAGGTCTACTTTCAAAAGCCGACCGCGGGCACGCAAGTTCTGCGACCGGGAGAGCACCCGATGTTTTCCGGGATTCGCGGAGGCCAACCGACCGACCGCATTAACTTTTTGTCGTTGATGTTGGCGCTGTTCTGCGGAACCGCATCGCTACCCCACATTTTGATTCGTTACTACACGGTCAAAGATGGATCGGCGGCTCGTAAAAGCACGATTGTGGGAATCGCCAGCATCGGATTCTTCTATGTCTTGACGCTCTATCTCGGTCTCGGAGCGATGACCAGCAATGCACTCGATTTGACCGACACCAATATGGCTGCCCCACTCTTGGCACGCAGTATAAGCCAATGGTTGTTCGCCATCATCTCGGCAATCGCGTTCACCACCGTACTTGGGACGGTCAGCGGATTGATCTTGGCCAGTAGTGGTGCGGTGGCTCACGATTTGATCGGCGGCGTGTTGGGCATCGAATTGAGCGGACACACGCAAGTTCGCGTCGCGAAGCTGGCAGCCGTGTTCGTGGGCTTGATTGCGATCCTACTCGGTATCGCATTCAAAGAAATGAACGTCAGCTATCTGGTCGGTTGGGCGTTCAGCGTCGCTGCCAGTGCTAACTTGCCCGCACTCGTGATGCTGTTGTTCTGGAAACGCACGACCAAGGAAGGCATCATCTCCAGCGTGATCGTCGGCATGCTCAGCTCGCTGGGGTGGATTCTGCTATCGGCGGACACCTACGAGAAGGTCTTCGGATGGGACGGCGCGGATGCAATCGTGCCGTTCGCTCAACCCGGCATCGTCACGATCCCGTTAGCATTTGTTGCCTTGGTCGTGGTTTCTCTGCTGACAAAGCGAGAGACGCCGGAAGCTTCCCACGCGTAGCTTCGCCATCGCAATAAACGATTCGCAATGAACGATTCCCAACGCCACCCTCGCGGTGGCGTTTTTTTTTGCCTCCCCACAACGACTTGCCGCAGCCCCCTCTCTCTTTTTCACTCGACGACATCGCCCTCCGCCACACGCAAGCTCGACGATCGGCACAATCCGATCGCGATCACCCCATTCGCCCCCCTGATTTCTATCATTGGACTGGCGTTAACTCGTTTTGTGACGAAGACTTATCGCGGCTAACGTTGTTTTTGCTCCGACGGGAGACGCTGGAACGATGAAAGAGTCAGTCCCGATTGGAATCCGCTAAATGGATTTCCGTAACGGTGGCTAGCCCGGATATGGCATCCGAATGATCCAGAATCGTCTGAAGCGTTTACTCCGAAAAGCGTTACCACGTTTGCATGATGTGCGAAATCAAAATCATAACGCCGAAGCGTAAGCGAGGAGTTTTAGGAAGCGTCCCTCGCTTACACTGCGGGTGATGAAAAACCTGGGCTCGCGGCAAATTTCAACTGGTTTGATGCTCGCTTTCTGGGTCGCCTTGATACCTGGGCCGCCTCGATACCTGGGCCGCCTCGATACTTGACGTTGCAACTCCAAAGAGCGAGAGAATCATCGCTTCCCGACCTCCCTAACGAACCTAACGAGCTAATGCGAAATGAGTTTCCCGCCGTCGAGAGCGCTCCACCGAACAAGACCGGTATTGGCAGGAAACTCGCATTTCCGCCCGATCACTCCCGATCTCCGCTGCGTCGGTGCTGGAGAACACTGAGATCCGCCGGACGCAGGCGGCTGGCGATCCCAGAGCCCCATTCGTAGCCACCCCCATCCCGCGTCGGTCATGATCTCCGATCACCTCGTGAAGTTTGAGTCCCGCTCGACCTCCCTTCACCGTCGAGCCGATTATCCGCATGCTCCTCCGCAGCGATCAGAGAATGGACGTAGACGAAACGGGTTCGGAATAAGACGCACAAAGATCGGCCAACTCCATTCACACAAGACAACCTCACCGAGATCCCAACAAAATGACCAACAACGTATTGCCGACTAAATCGTGCGAAGAAACCAATCGCTTCATGAAAGGGCTTGCACGCCGCAATCCAGGGGAAATCGAATTCCAACAAGCGGTTAATGAATTCGTCGAAACGTTGATGCCGTACGTCTTGGAAAATCGCAAGTACCGCGACGCTCAAATCCTTGAACGGATGACCGAGCCCGACCGAATCATTACCTTTCGCGTGACCTGGGAAGACGACCGAGGCAACATTCGCGCCAACCGAGCATGGCGAGTTCAATTCAACAATTCGATTGGTCCCTACAAGGGTGGATTGCGATTCCACTCCAACGTAACGCTTAGCGTGCTGAAGTTTCTCGGTTTTGAGCAAGTCTTTAAAAACAGCCTGACGGGCCTCCCGATGGGTGGCGCAAAAGGAGGGGCGAACTTCAACCCGAAAGGAAAAAGCGATCGCGAGGTGATGCGATTTTGCCAAGCGATGATGCTCGAGTTGCATCGCCATATCGGCGAAGATACCGACGTCCCAGCCGGTGATATCGGGGTGGGCGGACGAGAGATCAGCTATCTGTTTGGCCAATATATCCGACTAGAGAATCGCTTTGCCGGAATTCTGACTGGCAAGGGACTGACGTTTGGCGGCAGCCTCGTCCGAACCGAAGCGACCGGTTACGGATGCGTCTACTTCTGTGAAAACATGTTCAACCATATCGGCGATAGTTTGACAGGAAAAATCTGTACCGTCTCCGGTTCGGGTAACGTCGCGATCTACACCGTCGAAAAGGCCAACGAATTGGGCGCCAAGGTGATCACGATGTCGGATTCGTCGGGCTTTGTGCACGACCCAGCGGGGATCGACGCTGAAAAGCTTGCGTTCATCAAGGATCTGAAAGAGGTGCGCCGTGGCCGCATCTCGGAGTACGCCGAGCACTTCAAAGGCGTCACCTTTCATGCCAATGAGCGCCCTTGGTCGGTGCCTTGTGACGTCGCCTTTCCCTGTGCCACCCAAAACGAGATCAACTTGGATGACGCCAAGGTGTTGATCGCAAACGGCGTCAAGGCGGTCAGCGAGGGTGCCAACATGCCGACCGAACTCGACGGGACTCACGCCTTCTTGAAGGCCAAGATCCTGTACGGTCCGTCCAAGGCAGCCAATGCCGGCGGCGTCGCGGTTTCGGGATTAGAGCTGAGCCAAAACGCGTTACGTCTGTCCTGGAACCACGAAGAGGTCGACACCAAGTTGAAGACCATCATGCGTGATATCCACGCCAAGTGTGTGATGCATGGCCAAAACGATGACATCGTCAACTACGTCCAAGGCTCGAACATCGCCGGATTCATCAAGGTCGCCGACGCCATGCTGGCTTACGGCGTCTCCTAACACGACACCCGGTGCACGGATACGTCGCTCCGCTCGCTAAATTCTGGGGATCGTTGAACGTCATCTCCATCGCGACGCATCCGTTTTAAAGTTGCGTGTTTTTCATGACCCAACGTATAAGCGAGGGAATCCCCCCGCTTGACTCAGTCCCTCACGGGCGCGACGGGATGTGAGTTCCTGAGCAACCAAGATTGCGCAGCTCCAAAACGCACAAGCGGAACTCCCAATGAAAACGTCTCGCTGAAATCTGTTTATACTGTCGGGGAAACCAATCTCTTGCTGCGTTTCCCCCTCGCCTGATCCAAACTCGAGCGAGCTCGCCAAACGCGCCGTGAGATCAGGTCGAGTGCAGCAGTAACCAGAACCCAACCTTGGAATGAATTCATGCATAGACTTCTTTTTTTTGCGGCGGCGATTGCGGTATTGTTCAGTGGGAGCGAGTTTGTTGGCACGGCCAACTCCGGCGAACCCACTTGGAAGGTCGGCGCCGCGAAAATCACGATTACTCCTGACGAGCCTCTTTGGATGGCCGGCTATGGCGGTCGCAACAAGCCATCCGAAGGAAAATTGACGGACCTGTGGGCCAAGGCGCTGGTCCTAGAGGATGCCAACGGACAACGCGGCGTCGTGCTGACGTTGGACCTCGTCGGCATCGATCGCACGCTGAGCGAAACCGTTTGCAACTCATTACAAAAAGCGTACGGCCTGTCACGCGAACAAATTACAATCTGCTGTTCTCACACGCACACCGGCCCCGTCGTCGGACTCAACTTGGCCCCCTTGCACTACCTGGCCATTAGCCCGCCACAACAGCAAGCGGTTGACGCATGGGTCGAGAAACTGCAAACCAAAATGGTGACCGCCGTTGGCGAAGCGATCGATAAACTTGAACCCAGCCAATTGTCGTGGGGCAGTGGGACGGCAACCTTCGCGGTCAATCGTCGTGAAAATGTCCCGGAAGCCACCGTGCCACAATCGCGCGTCGCGGGAACCTTAAAAGGTCCGTCGGACCATGATGTCCCCGTCTTGGCCGCTCGCAACGCCGAAGGCAAATTGACCGCAGTCCTGTTCGGCTACGCTTGCCATGCGACCGTCTTGAGTTTCAATCAATGGTCGGGCGATTACCCTGGTTTCGCTCAAATGGCATTGGAAGAGAATCACCCCGATTGTGTGGCTCTCTTCTTTGCCGGTTGTGGCGCGGACCAGAACCCACTGCCACGCCGAACGGTTGAATTGGCACAGCACTATGGCCAACGGCTTGCGAACGCAGTCGATGCCGTTCTACTGACCTCCCAGATGCAGCCGGTTGCGGGAACGTTAACCACGGCACTGAAGGAAATCGACCTGCCCTTGGCCGAGTTACCCAACCGTGAAGAAATCCAACGCAACGCGGAATCGTCCAATAAGTACGAGGTTTCACGAGCGAAGATGCTGTTGAAGCAAATCGATGGTGGAACACCACTCAGTCCGACGTACCCTTATCCCGTCGGCGTGTGGTCGATTGGCGATGCGGTCCAATTCGTTTCGCTGGGCGGCGAAGTGGTCGTCGACTACGCCAATCGACTGAAGTTCGAGCTGGGCGGCACACAAACCTGGGTCGCTGGGTACGCCAATGACGTGATGGCCTACATCCCTTCGCGGCGCGTTCTTGCCGAAGGGGGCTACGAGGGGGGCGGATCGATGGTCTACTACGGTCTGCCCGCTCATTGGGCGCCGGAAATCGAAAACAACATCGTTAACGAAGTGCATCGGCAAGTCAAAGCGGCTAAGAACTGAGCGAACGACTCGGTCTCTGCGACCTATCCACGTGTGATCCACGCGAAAAGTGCCATTCTCAACGCCACCCTAGCGGTGGCGTTTTTTTTTTGCAGCGCGGAGCGAAACCCGTGCGTGGCGCAACGGCGATAGAGCCGATCTCTAGAGCAGATTAATCATTGAATTGAGATGTAGGGCTGGTTCCCAGCGGCCAACCACAAGCTCGCCAATCACAAGCCGGCCGGTGAGAATCAGCCCTACAATCTATCTAAAATGCTCTAGAGAAACCGAGCCCAAGGGATCCCATGAACAAAATGCACCTTTGGCGTTACGACACACTCGCCTTAAAGCAGACGATCATGTTCGGCTGGTAAGGACCGGATCGTTAGCGACAGCATCAACCAGTGGATGCCGCTGAAGATCAAATCGAGCCCAAGCATCAAACCGATCAACCACAGCGAGGCTTCGGGGAAATGGCGAATGACGACCACTCCGAACAACACCGAAACCAACCCGCTTAACAACATCCACCCCCATTGCGAAAAACGATAATTCAGAGCCGCAATGACGCGAAACGCCCCACCCACGATGGCAAACGAGGCGACCAACAAAGTCAACGCCGCCGCGCTGTTAAGCGGGGACTCCGCCATCATCAAACCGATCACGGTATAGAAAATCCCCATCAACAATTGCACCAAAAACGCACTCCACTTCCCGGTGATGAACGAAGTGATGATGGTCGCCAATCCCGCAAACAGCAGTACGATGCCTAGCGCCATCACGACACCTAGCGTCGAGAACATGGGAAACGTCACCGCAAGCAAACCACAAAGGATCAAGACGATTCCCAGCAAAAACAGTAGGTACCACGTCGTACGTAGGTGCTGCAGTTCGTGAACGATTAATTCTCCAATCTCGTTTGTGCCTCGGCTTGAATGTGACGTCGTGGGTGTGGAAGTGGACTCATTCATGGTATTGGTGCTTTGCAGACAAAAAGGGTGAAACGGGAAAAAACTCAGCTCATGGTGATCCCTCGGTGCCCGACCGTCGTCCCTGCAATTACTCGCCGGTAGTCGGCAACGCACTTGTCGTTTTTGCGATACGAAAAATGCTCTCTCGTAGTCGCGTTGCCTTCGAAACGAGAACCTGCAAATCACAATACTCGGGGGCAGTAGAAACTCGGGCCCACGTGAACTTTGGCCAACGTGAACTCGGGCCATGTCCATGCCCTGGGCTGCTGTCTTTGAAGTTGCCCGTTCATCATGGCCCGAAGCGTAAGCTCCTCATTGCGAGAAGCTTAACAGAGTGAATCTCGCTCTTGACTCAGCCCCTCCCTGACGCTTCGGGTTATGATTTGCTTAAACACGTGACAGCAACGCAACTTCAAAGAATGACGTTCTATTTTGGAAGCAACGCTCGTACCAAACGCGTCGATTGCTTCAACTAGCTCATTTTTGCGTCGCTAAGCCAGTTCGCATTCGCCATGGTTCCCGCGTTAGGTCGATACAACCGTCGCAACGCCTAATCAAGCGAAAGCGGATCACCTCGAATGACTCTCGCCTCCCCTTTCACCGCGAGCGATGCTGGTCACAAATCGGGCGTGTTTTGATTACATGTGACAAAATGGACCATCACGATCATCGCGTCCCTAGGACCGCCTGAACTCCTTAGGAATGATCCGCTCCGGCCAGCAATGTTTGTAGACGCGGAATTTGCCTTCGTAACGCCAGTTGCCCAGCTCGACTCGCGGTTCCTGCACCGATCCAACCCAATATGAGAGTCAATCACATGCCCGCCATCCATATCCTGTTCGGAACAGTGTTACTGTTTTGGGGTCGCAGACTGTATTGGTTATTTGTGGCGATTGCAGGATTTCTCGTCGGAGCCCAATTGAGCGCTGCGATGTTATCGGAGCAAACCGAAATCATACGGGTCTTGGCGGCGGTTGCGACCGGGATTTTGGGAGCGTTGTTAGCCATGTTGGCGCAACGAGTCGGATTCGCGTTGGCAGGACTCTACGCCGGCGGCTACCTCGCACTGAGCCTAGCGGCGGCGACGGGTAGCTTGGACAACCCCTTGCTTTGGTTTGGTATCGGCGGTTTGATTGGCGCGATCCTCGCTGCGGCATTGATGGACTGGGCCGTGATCATCTTGTCCAGCCTGGTAGGTGCAGGAGCGATCATCACGGCATTAGGCCTATCACCCACCGTATCCGCAGCTGCGTTCATCGCCCTGGCGGCGATCGGAATCTGGCTGCAAGGTAAACGGCTACGCCCGCCTTCAAACGCGCCAACATCGCCCTCGTAGCAACCGTTGCAGTACGGCTATTGCAACGCGAATCCGAAGCAAATCGGCAACCTTCTTTTCTGCAAATTAGCCGTATTGGCGTTAGCCACGGTTCCCAAATTTAACTGACGCAAACGCCTGATTGCGACGGCACCAAAGATAACGTCAGACAGCACCGTCGATCGAGATCTTCAAACGGACAACAATCTCACCAATCGTAGCGAGATCACGGGCTTATCGCATGCGTCGACGCTTCGGTGAATGTGGTGCTTCCGACTCCGTTTCAATTTCTCGATTCGCAATCGCCGAGGATTGCCCAATGATGATGCCAATGACGATCAGCATGGCAAACACAATCACGCTGCAGATGACGTTAGGCACTGCCCACTGCAGCGCCGTAGTGAACGTGCGAAACAGGAAGTACGTTACCAGTGTATGCACCAACCCTAGAGCACAGGAGAGAACAAAGACAGTGGACGAAGGCGACAAGCCAAGTCGAAAGGTCCAAGGCAAGGGGCGGTCACCGATGTCTGGCGTATTTTCGTAATGCGGAATCATCCAGAAGTGCTCGGGAATCATAATCAGGCTCCACATCACGGCGTTAAAACCAAGGCTTGGAATCGCACCGTCCACGGCCAATGATGTCACGCCCGCAGTCGTGATGATGGAGACGATGTATAGAAAAACGGCAACGTAAGCCATGGTAAAGCCAATGCAGTGGTCGCAAGCGACGCGGGATAACCAAATGCGATCGCTCCGACTTCTTAATCGTCGGATCGACCGTGCGCTCAAACGTGACCGCTTTGGGTCTTGTTGATTTAAATCGAACGCCAATCAACACCCGCAAAGATTCTACCCGCGAAATTTGGTACCGGCCACCCAATCGGATAACCGCAGCACAACAACCCTGACGGACGCCAATTCGTGGCTGGCTTCCCACACCATGCCTCACAACGAAACTCGGTTGGATCCATTCGTTACCGGGGTTACCAAACTCAGGCTTCACGGACTGCGTCGTCGCACTCAAAAGGGTCGGGCGGCATGGACTTGGCAGCGAAGCAACCGGATCGTTGATCGCTACTGACCGCAGCCGAAGATTCTGCACCCTATCCAAAAGATCGTTTTTACGCTGAACGGTCATCAGCATCCGGATAAAACAATCCTTCGCGTACGGATCGGTGCGGAGGCTGCGCCAGCGACGGCCATCCCTACCGCGATCCCCGCCGCAGCCTCATCCTGTTACCCGGAGCACGATTAATCCGAACGGAACCTTCCGAGCACGAGTCGCATGTAAATCCTCGGCTGCCGGTGGCAGTTGGGCACCCCGTCGGCGGATCAGCCGGACCGGGACTTTGGCGAAGCTCCCGTTCAGTGAGCGTTCGAAGAATTCGGGATCGGGTGCGGTGGAGGTAGCAACCGCTAGCAGGGCCAGACCGAAACCAAGCCGCACCAACTCGCGCTGCGTCGCTGCGAAGACGGCGGTTGCTTGCGCCACGATCTTCGTACATGTGGTCACCTGCTCAAGCAGACTCTCCATGTCGACCCGCCGAACCCTTTACCCGGTGCGTTGACGGGGTCACCAATGACTCACGCTTTGGTGAAACCTTGGTTTGCATTTGGAAAAACTCTTTTGATCAAGAGGGGACGTTGGGTGCTGAAGTGATCGGCACTCAGGCGGTCTTCACCTTCCCATCACGAAAACGCCACTGTCGGCACCCTGCCCTGCGTCGCCGCTGGCTGAAGCGAGACTTACGGCCCTCACCACGCGACCAAACACCCCTCATTACAAATTCCACCCCGAGTGTCCCCCGATGCAAGCCAACCTTCACTTAAGTGTCGCTGCTTGAGTCCCACTGCCTGGGATGCGAGCGTAACGCCCGGCCCATCCACCAACACACACGGCGACCGGTGTCGGGAGCAGAAAGACACAGAACATCGCGACCATCGGTGCCTCGGTCCATTCCACCTCCAGAAAGAATTGCTTGTCGATCATCCAAATCAGCCAGAGCCCAAGGAAGTGTAATGGTAGGTAGCCCAGCCAGGTCACATAGGGAACCACCCCCAGGCAGACACCGAAAAGCGAGGCGTAAAACCCAACGCCGATCACGACAATGAAGAATTGCCCGTAGTTCGGCGGCGATTTGAAAGGTGGTGTCAGCAGAAGTTCGATCGCAGCGACAGCGAGCAAAAACCCGAAGGTTCCGACCAACGCGCCACCGAGGCACCCGCAAACGCTCGCTTGACCAGCAAGCTCCAGTCGAGTCTTGGGAATGCGAGCCGGCGCTGGGATCGACCCGCGGTCTGTGTCATCGCTTGGCGGAGCGAACGGGTTATCCGTCATACAATCTCAATCGGAGAATGCCCCGGCCCATGCCCCGGTTCAGCGGGGACCGATAGTTGACTTTCCATTGGAGAAAACACAGCAAACCGCCCTCCTGGGCATGACGTGGTGCTGGCCTTCGCGGAGTGAACAGAGTCGGCTATTCGCGTCCGGTCTCGTCGCCCATTAGCATACCACCGGATCATCGACCGCGCAACAACCGCCGCACGGCGTTTCGCCCACCGCTTTGAACCGCAACAAACAAAGACCGCCGAGTGGAGTTCGCCGAACAAGCTCAGCTGACGCTGCTTTTTCCTGTTCAGCTCGCTCGCAGCGATCGTTCCCGATACCGTTTCGACGATTGATGCTGCGAATCGATTGGTTCGACCGAAAATGCCGATTCGCCAATCGATCATGCCGATGATTTGCAGCGGCAAATCGGACTCGGCCACATGCAGTGTGAACCGCAAACATCGCGGTGCCCGATCCTGAGGAAGGAAATGGTACCGAAGCAAATCGTTCGAGCGGTCCGTCGATGTCGCCAACGCATCAGCGATGCACGCACCTCAAACGCCACGACTGGATCACGAAACTTATCCTCAGCCCGAACGAAACACGGTAACCAGGCCGCCGCCAATTGAACCATTGATTCCCCAACCCGCGTCGTCGGCCGCTATGGCTGACCGCATCACTATTTTGCTTGTTCTTTCAATTGCGATAACGCTTCGTGCCAAAAGTCGTTCTCTTCAACGGTTTCGGGGAAGAACAGCCCCACCATGAATTCTTCGAATGATGATTCGATCGGTTCCCAGTCTCCCCCTTTGAAGTAAAAGGTCGACACGCGATCGTTTATCTGATCCCAAATCAGCGGAGATCCTGAAGCATCGTTGCCAAGAATCAAATGTTGGCCACTCGTTAGCGGCGACGTTCCATCGGGATAGTAACCCGAAAGCTGTTCATGCCAGTATGCATTTTGCAGCGTTAGACGTTCTCTTTCGGGCAACTGAGGCGAGAGCCCAAACCAGTTAAAGTCGCCGAAAAAGCCGCCATCACATATCGCGAAAAGATCACGGATCGCTGGCGACGCTGGCAGATCTGACGGCCACGGCTCGTTGGCGGGTGGATTGGCATGGAATACCAGCAGAGGAAACGTATCGCAGTCGCCCATGGACACTAGTGATCGCAACCATTCCCGCCAGTCGTTCACGCGATGATTCCTGCTAAGTAGCGTTACCGGTCAACCGGCGGCGACAATTGCCCTTCCAACTCAAAACACCCAAATTCGCCGCTCGGGTGCATACGACTGGCCCGTCATTTTACGGAAGTTACCAACTCGGCCTCTCCCAATTGTGTTTGCCGTCCGTCAGCATACCAGCAAATCCTCGATCGCGTAACTCTTCGCTCCCTCTCTCCGCAGCATTCTGCGCTAACGGTGTTCTTGTTTCAACACAAAGGGCGCCGAGGCCCAAAAACGAAGGCAAAGATTCGGACGTCCGCCTAATATTTTCGCCAGACCGACAAACCATCATCGATGACAGTGCACCTGACTCAGACCAAACCGCTTGACCTGCATTCGAAGCCTCGGTGTGCATGGGGCAGTTACAAATCTTACTCGGCAGAATCAAATTTTTGATGCGGCGCCGTGTTAAACTCTGAGGTTCACAACGGAGTTCTCACTGAACGCCCCCGGGGGGCTCACTCGCTTACGCATTGAGTTACAATGGACGCGAGCGTGGCTCGGTTCAACTCGAAGTCGAATGCGACATCCCCCAATGCGACATCGCTTGCCATCAGGTTGCATGCGTCGCGGGGACGAGTGAGCAACCGCCAGGGGAATAAGACTCAGTGAGGCTCACCCCATCCAAAGTCTTGCTCCGATCTCCCGTCGCACTGTTTAACGTAATTTAGCGCATTAGAAAGATGAGAGGATTGACTCAATGAACACGGTCCACGGTCGTCATGCTTGGTTGCTCATGTCATTGGTCGGTATTGTCGGCCTATCAGGTTCTTCATCCGCGGATGAAACCACCCGAGAGCCGAGAACGGAGAGCTCTTCACCGGTCTGGCAGGAAAAGGCGGTTGAATATGCACAGATTATGTCGCGAGTTAAATGGACGCCTGTTGTCGAAGGCATGCCGAAGAGGGCAGGATTTTTCGAGAAAGGCACTGAGTACACCGGAATCCCGTATTCGAGCGTCAAGGCGGAAGGCCGTTACATCGGATTTGACATCTTCCTGAAAACATTCTTGGCCGCCGTCGAGAATCCTCAGAGCGTGCTGTATACCGAGAACCTGTCCGGTAAGGTAACCAATGCAGAGTGCTACTACGGAGCGGTGTGCTCCTCATATACCAGCTATGCGTTGCAATGCGGCAATTGGTATGTCAGCCGCCTTCATGGTCCGCCGTTTCGCGATGGCATCTCCTTGGTGGAACCGCAGTCGGCTCAATTCGCCAAGGCAGGAGACCTCATCTACACGCCACCTTCAACACCTTCGGGCGGGTCTCACATCGAACTCGTAACGGGCATCACCAAGAATCGCGATGGCAAAGTGACCCACGTCCGGGTTGAAGACAGTTGGCCTCAAACCACCAGAGAGATCAATCGCTCTGCTAATAAATTTAATTCTCATATCGCTGCACGTGGACGAGAGCTGTATCGAATCACTAACCTCGACGCTTGGCGTGAAAACAACAAAGCCGAGTCATTCTTGTTTCCAAACTACGATGACGATTCCGCGACGCCGGTCATCAACCGCGTCTTACTTCTCGACCGTGGGGATTGGGTTGCCTACCACAAAGGCCAGCCGGTTAAGTTCAACGTCATCGACAAAGACGCACTCGGCGTCAAGTCGCTTGTGATCAAGCGGGGAGACACGGTTGTTGAAGAAATCAACCATCCCGGCAAGGGTGTGATCGAGCGTTCGTTTGAGACGTGCGCCGATTACACGGCCCACTGCGTGATGCAAGACGGTTCACTGAGCGAGGCGTGTGAGTTTTCCGTTTGCGATCTCGATTTCAGCATGCCAGCCGAACAGGTTTCCAAGAGGAAACCGTGGGAGATAAAATTCAGTGCGGTCAACATGAAGGTCATTATTGTGTACCTGAAAAACGAAACAAACGGATATGATGAACATAATGTCTTCGTTTCCGAGCAAGACCAGCAGAATGGGAAAATTGTGATTCCCGCCGATCTGATTCAGGACGCAGGCAAGGTGCAGGTGTGGTTGATTGGCGAAAACAGGTATGGAAGGCTTAAAAAGCGACAAGATATTGTCGTAAACGATTGAGGACAGGCTCATCGTTTTGCCCCATCACCGCATGGCACGGGAGCGACGCGATGCGTGTTGTTCCCGGAGAATCAAATAGAGGCAAGCACAAAGTCGTTGTCACATTCGTTTTGCGTCGAAGTCTCAGGCTTGAACGAGGACTCCGGCGACGAGGACTCTGGCTACTTCGAGTCCCTTAGTGGCGAATCACTCCACTCGGTTCGGCCTTACCCACCGTGACAGCGCGTCGAACTTAGCTCGCCGGGCAATGTCTTGTCGGGCAATGTCTCGCCGCGAACGATCAAGACAATCATGTCAAGCAATCGGCAGCATCGCATGCACGCGGACCCTGAGAACTAAAAACCTGCCCCCGGCGAAGAGATCCCTCCCCAGCTCACAGCGGTGTCTCTGGGTCACAACTCGTTTGGCCCGGGGACTTTGCTTTCTTTAGCTCCCGCCCCCCTCTTTCTGGTTGCGGCGGCAACAGTCCCATTGTTAGCATGTTTACATCGCCAACAGCACCGCTGAATCATCCGCCGGAGAATTATTATGCCGCAACCGTCTCGCCGCACCTTCCTGCAGAGTAGTACCGCAGCCATTGCCACAACGCTGGCGACCACTTCCACGCACGGCGGCACCGCTCAGGCTAGCGAACGCGTTCGTGTCGGCATCATGGGTGCTGGTGGGCGAGCGTACTCATTGATCAGCACATTTTCTTCGAACCCCAATGTGGAAGTCGTGGCCATCGCGGATCTCGATCCGTCGCGCATCCCCAAAGGCCTGGCCACGGCTGAAAAGAACCAGGGTCGATCGATTCGCACCGAAAGTGATTTCCGACGATTGATCGACGATGATTCCATTGATGCTCTGGTCATCGGCACGCCTGATCACTGGCACGCGATCCCCACCATTCTGGCTTGTCAGGCCGGCAAAGATGTGTACGTCGAAAAGCCCGACAGTCATAACATCGTCGAGGGCATGACGATGGTGGCCGCGATGAAGAAGCACAACCGCATCGTGCAAATGGGATCTCAACATCGTTCTACCGAGCGACTGCAATCCGCCATTGAATTTGTCGAAACCGGAGCACTCGGGCGCTGCTTGGTCGCCAAAGCATGGGAGAGCAGCAAGCAGGGCAACATCGGTTTTCCGCCGGATGGAACGCCCCCGGCCGGAGTCGACTATGACATGTGGATGGGATCGGCTCCCAAACGTCCGTTCAATCGCAATCGCTTTCACGGAACTTGGCGCTGGTTATACGATTATGGCACAGGCGATCTGGGCAACGACGGCGTGCATCGACTCGACATGGCGGTCGCTCTGCTGAATGCCGCCTGTCGCGCTCAAAAGGAACGGCCTGTGGGACTTCCGACGTCAGTGTCGGCTCATGGCGGCAAGTGGTATTTCGATGATGCTCAGCAGTTCCCCGACACCATGCAGGTAACGTACGAATTTGCGGATGGCGACAATGGACGAAATTCAAAAATGCTGACGTACGAAATGCGAGTCTGGGTGCCGTATCATTATCTGGGACAATCCGAAGGGGCCATGGTGTTTGGCGACCAGGGTTCGATCACGATTGGAAACCGCAGTTGGGTGGCTCATGGTCGTGGTGGCAAAGTGCTGGCCGAAGGCACCGGCGACAGCCACGAGAAGCCGCACGTACAAAATTTCATCGACTGTATCAAATCACGCGAAAAACCATACTGCGATCTGGAAACCGTCGGGCATCCTGCGTCGGTACTGTGCCATGCGGGAAATATCGCCGCACGTGTCGGACGGACTCTGCAAATGGACGCCACAACCGAAACGTTCGTCAACGACGATGAAGCGAATGCTTTGCGAACACGTCCCGAATATCGCGAACCGTGGACGCTACCGACCGTTTGATGCCACTAACGTAAGTGAACCGATGAAAACCTATCGCGTCGTGATCATCGGAGGTCCAGGTCGAGGCGCCGATGGCCACGATCTCGATCGTCACCTTCACTAAACGCCCCGACGTCCAAGTCGTCGTAAGCCCTACCGCGTCATTGATGCCGAGGGCATTGTTCAAATTCGAGTTTAGGATTGCAGGGGGTGGAGTTCAGGGTACACGTTGTTGGGTTTGCAGCGGTCGTCGTCGTCTCGCATTTGCCTATCGACCGAGCGCTGTTGGACACTGGCATCGTGTGCCCACGTCGTTGTTTCACTTTGTAGCGTTTCGACGTCTCCGCTGCGCCGACCTGTGACGCACGGTTGTGTCATGCTGCTTAGCTCGATCTCGGCAACATTAGCCCACTGCCGTGCTTGGCTGTGTAATAAAATTCCACGCAATGAGCTAATGCGAAATCGCGCGCACGTTCAATCGCGTCGTCGACCGCCCTGGTGGTTATGCTTCAAAAGGGAATTTCCTCTGGGCGATGGGAGGCATAGTGTTGAAGCCCAATGTTAACGCAAACGCACCCTTTGTTGCGGTGCCGGAGGAAAGTGACGCTGACACGAATGTCCGCAATTTCGGTTGTTTTCCTGATAACTTACAGGGTCTTGCCGATTCGATCGCACAGGGCAAGACCACCCCCGCAGCCATGGAACCCACCGGTACCTACTGGTAGCTTGGACGCATCATCGATCTCACACCTGAATCACCCGCCGGAGAATCCTTATGCTTCATCCGTCTCGTCGCACGTTCCTGCAGCGTACTTCCACAGCCGTTGCCACAACGCTGGCAAGCAACATCGCGACCACTGCCATCCACGGAGTCGCCGCTCAGCCCAGCCGACCGATGAAAACCTACCGAGCCGCGATCATCGGGGCCACAGGCCGAGGCGACTATGGGCATGGTCTCGATGTCGCGTTCACGAAAGTTCCCGGCATCAAAATCGTCGCCGTAGCCGATGCCAACGACGCCGGTCGCGCGGCGGCTCAAAAACGACTGTCGGCTCCACACGACTACGCCGATTACCACGAAATGCTGGCCAAAGAAAAACCGGACATTGTCGGCATCTGCCCGCGCTGGATTGACCAGCGTCACGAAATGCTAATGGCTGCGTCCGAAGCGGGCTGCCACGTGTATATGGAAAAACCGTTCTGCGCCACACTGGCTCAATGTGACGCAGTCGTGCAAGCGATGCAGACACGGCGTTTGAAACTTGGGATTGCTCATGTCAGTCAGTATTCCCCCGTGCTAGACGCATCGCTGGCCGCGATCAAAGCAGGCGCGATCGGTGACATATTGGAAATTCGCGGACGTGGAAAAGAAGACCATCGTGGCGGCGGTGAAGACCTCTGGGTGTTGGGGTCGCATCTCTTCGGTCTGATGAACAGCCTGGCTAGAAACACTGCCGTGTCCTGTTCGGCGGTGGTCACAACGAAGGACCACGCCGTGACAAAAGCGGATACCGTCGAAGGCAAAGAGGGCGTGGGTCTGTTGGCGGGTGACAACGTGCAGGCGCGTTTTCAGTATCCCGGAGGAGTCTACGGCCACTTCGCGTCTCGCCAAGGCATGGGCACGCAACCATCGCGATTTGGGTTACAGGTATTCGGTTCGCGCGGCATTCTAGAAATGTACAGCGGCTATCTGAAACCGGCTTACGTTCTGCGAGACGGAAGCTGGTCACCTGCTCGCACGGGCAAGTCTTGGGAAACGATTACGTCCGCGGGAATCGGTAAACCGGAACCTCGAACCGACGGCAACTACGAAGGCGGCCACATCGCCGCGATCAAGGATCTGATTCAGAGTATCGAAACCGAATCCAAAACTCGTTGTTCAGCGGAAGACGGTCGCAACATCATCGAAATGATTGCGGCCGTGTTTGAATCTCAACGCTTGGGCGGTCCCGTGGATCTACCGTTACAAACGCGTGTGAACCCGCTCTCGCTGTTAGGCTCTTCGCACCAATCAAAAGAGCCCGGCACCGAATGAGAAGCTTAGGAAATGGCAAGGGTGTTGGAAACACGCTTCGCAGCAGTCAGGCTAGGCTGTCGGATTTGGATCAGGGAATTGGATCAGGGAAGCTGAGTGTGGCTGAGATTTACACTCCGTCGCTGCGTCCCGGAACGCGAGCCGTTCTTGATGAACGTAATTCCACTTGCCCAATCCGACGACGAACCTAAACGGCAAGAGACAGCACGCCGCCTGATCTCCAAAACTTCCGCCGACAACAACCGTAGATCCCGTTCAGCGGCGTTCGAGAACAGCAATTTTCAGTGCAGGTCGTTTGGAATATCGGCATACTCGCCATCCACGGTGCCGTCTCCTTGAAAAAGAGATGTTCTCAAACACCCTTTCAACGGAACTTCACTGTGATTTCAAACTCATGTTGACGTTTTAGGTGCTGATCGCAAACCACTGGCATTTACCATCGCTACCGGTTGAACCAGATACAAGCGATTGCCACACCAGGTTCAATTGCGCCGCTTACCTACGCGCCATTCAGCTCCCATCCTCTTTTCACTCCCAAGCTCATTCACTCACTCGGCGAGTGTCTCTCCAACGATTTGAACCTCGGCGTCATACCTGTTAGCTGTGCAATGAAGTCAACAAAAATGCTTGAATGTGGATTCAGAACCGCTAGGCTGTGGTTCCCCTCAATCGTGTGGACTCCGAATGCAACCACTAGTGTTTCTTGTCTAGTTGGGTGCAATCGTCTGTTTGGATACCTGGTTTCACAGCTTCGATTCATCCAAACATTGCGTTGCAGCGAATTAACGCATTGCAGCGAATTAACGGACTTGTGGTGGGGGCCTGCCAGCTGATTCATTCTTATTTGTTTGATTTGAACGCAATTTCATGTTGCCATTTTATGGAGCCGATCATGACTGCTGCTGTCTATGCTGTTGGAACGATGGACACGAAAGGAGAGGAGTTGGCTTACGTCAAAGAGTGCCTGCGGTCGGTTGGCATCGAAGTGAAAATGGTCGATGTGGGGACGCAGTTGTCGCCGACGATTACGCCAGACATCACGCGTGACGAGGTCACCGCGGAGTCGGGATTGGTTTCTCAACACAGCGATCGCGGGCAAGCGGTTGCGGCAATGGGCTTTGCGTTACAAGAGTTTCTGGCGACTCAATGCGCTGCCGGGCGAGTCAGTGGTGTCATTGGCATTGGAGGCAGCGGAGGGACCTCGATTGTCACCAGGGCGATGCGTGCCTTGCCGATCGGGCTACCGAAGGTGATGGTTTCGACGGTGGCCAGCGGCAACACGGCACCTTACGTCGATTGCAGCGACATCACGATGATGTATTCGGTCGTCGATGTGGCCGGATTGAATGTGGTTTCGCGAAAAATCTTGGCCAATGCAGCGCATGCCATCTCCGGGATGGTTCAATCCGCTACGACAAGCTTCGACGCGGGCCCGACCGTAGGGATGACGATGTTTGGAGTGACGACGCCCTGCGTGACCGATGTGAGGCAGCGGATGGAGCAGTGCGGGGTCGATTGTCTCGTGTTTCACGCGACGGGTACGGGCGGGCGGGCAATGGAGCGGCTAGTCGAAAACGGCATGATTCAAGGCGTTCTAGACGTGACCACCACCGAGGTCGCCGATGAAGTGGTCGGCGGCGTGTTTGCGGCGGGTCCCAAACGCTTCGATGCGATCATCGAAAAACGTATCCCGTACGTCGTCAGCCTGGGGGCGCTCGATATGGTGAACTTCGGTTCCCAGGAGACCGTGCCGACTCAGTTCCGAGACCGTCGGCTGCACGTTCACAACGAACAGGTCACATTGATGCGGACGACCGTAGAGGAGAATCGGAAAATCGCCCGCTGGATGGCCGCAAAGTTCATTCACGCCACGGCGCCGTTGATCCTGGCAATCCCCGAGCAGGGATTGTCGATGCTGGATTCGCCGGGACAACCGTTCTACGATCCGCAAGCCGATGCGGCCTTATTCGAAGAATTGGAAACCCGCCTGGAACCGAATCCGAATTGTCGTATCGTGCGTTTGCCGCACCACATCAACGACACCCGGTTTTGTGAACAATTGGTTGAGCTTTATGCGGGTCTCGGAGCCGAGTCAGAAGCTGCAGCTGCCAGCGGAGTGTTCTAGGGCGTCGGCGGTGCGGAGGACTTGCTACTGCGGTCCAACCAACGGTAGAGCGTCTTGCGGGTCACGTTGAGCGCCGCTGCGGCCCGCGTCACGTTCCCGTCGGCATCTCGGAGTGCACGTTGGGCTTGCTCCTGTTTTGATGGGAGCGGACCGTCCGCGTCGTCCGCTGTCGAACGTAGATGTGGATGGGGTTCAAAGGACCATCCCTCCAGATGCGTTCCGTCTTCGAGAATCGCACAACGATTGAGCACATGTTCCAATTCGCGAACGTTGCCCGGCCAGGAATGTTGACGCAGCTTCTTTTCGAATCGAGACGAGATGCCCGCGATCGGCCGATTGAGTTGGGTTCGCAGAATTGCCAAAAAGGCCTCGACCAGCAACGGAATATCATCCAGGCGTTCGCGGAGTGCAGGCAGCCGAACCGTAATTGTACTCAGCCGATAGTACAGATCGGCGCGAAAGTCCCCTGCGTCGACCATCGCGGAGAGCGGGCGGTTCGATGCGGTGACGATCCGCACGTCCACGGGGATGGTCGTATCGCCCCCGACGCGGACCACCTCGTTCTGCTGAAGCACACGCAACAACGCCACCTGCCCTTGCGGGCTGAGGTCGGCGATCTCGTCGAGAAAGAGCACGCCACCATGTGCCAGCTCGAACTTCCCCGGACGCTGCCGCTCCGCTCCGGTGAACGCGCCACGCTCGTGCCCGAACAACTCGCTTTCCAACAACGTCGAGGGAATCGCACCGCAATTGAGTGTGACCAACGGATGGTTGGCCCGCGAACTCAGTCGGTGCAGCATTCCGGCGACCAGTTCTTTGCCGGTTCCTGTTTCACCTTCGACACAGACGGTAACGTCCTGGTGCCCCACGCGATTGATGATGTCGAACACCTGACGCATCGCGGGACTTTGCCCCACCATGCCACCAAATGTTTTCGCACCCCCGGCGCGGGCGCTCGAAGCAACACCTTTGAACCGGCGCAGCGTGGTATTGACGATGTCTTGTACTGGCAACCGTTCAAAGACCGATCCACCCGCAAAGCCGTGGATCGAGCAGTGGCGGAAAACTTCGCTCAATTCCGTTGGCGCAGTGATCGGACCACCAAATGCAACCCTGACACATTCGGGACGGGTATCCGCGGCTGCCGAGAGCTTGTTGAGCTCCGAAATCGCTCGATGAACGTCATCCCGCTTGGCACGGAAATCGTCGCTGGATCGCGTTAAACCGACGTCAAGAATCAAACCGTCCACGCCGGCGGCCACGAAGCGTTGGACCTCTTGGACCGAAAGAGAAAACCCAAAGGTGACGAACCCCATCTCGCGGGCAATACCCAGCATCTCCGCCTCCGCCTCGACACCGAGGCCCTCGCGCTCCAGTTGGTCGCGAAATTCGCCGTCGATGAAACCAATCGCGGGCCAATTCACGACGCCGATCACGCCTAGATCCTGTAGTTCTCGCAAACGGTCGCGAATCGGACGAGTCGGATCGACGCCAAATACTCCCGCAATGATCGGAAGATCGCCCGAGCGAGGCAACATCTGCCCTTTCAGCAGCTCCACCGTCTGATCGTTAGCATTGCCATAGGGTAGGAAGGCCGCGAGCGTTCCCGTCCCCATCGAGCGGTAGATCCCCGCATTGAGCACCATCAGCGCATCGGCCTCCGATTCCACAGCACACCGTGCAATCAATCCCGACCCAGGCACAACCATCAAGAGCGGTGCGCCGGTTCGTGATTCTTCAAGCCTGCTTCGAAAGTCGGACATCAAACACCTCGACCGCGAACTGGATACATGGTGGTTACATTACACACTCAAGTATCCAACCAGAAGTCCACCGAAGAGGTGTTTTGTTTTTTTTCGATGAATCGCGTTCGTTTTTACGGACGAAACAAGCACCGTGCGACTTCTGCTCGCAAATGGTACAGCTCTTGCTACACCCTTGGATCGACAGAGTTTTTGTTTCTCTCTGTCTACAAACTCAGGGATGTCAGCGGAGAAACCTTCGTCACTGATTCCCTTTTGAGAGTCGCTCCGACCTGACTGCGGGCGGGTCAGCTAAGCCCATTTTTTCATTTACACCTCTCGTCTATCTGGAAACTCACACTCATGATGACATACACAAGAAAGACCGTTCTCGCCCGCATGCGAAACAAAATTGCCGCCGGCCAAGCAATCATCGGCAGCGGAGCTGGCACCGGGATCTCGGCCAAATGCGCAGAAGCCGGCGGGGCCGACCTGATCGTGATCTACAACTCCGGGCGTTTCCGAATGGCCGGACGTGGCTCGCTGGCCGGTCTGCTCCCGTTCGGCAACGCCAATCAAATCGTTAAGGAGATGGCCTGCGAGGTGCTAACGATTGTTCAGCAGACGCCGGTTCTCGCGGGCGTTTGCGGAACCGATCCGTTTCTGTTGCGAGATCCGTTTTTGAAAGAGCTTCGCGAGATGGGGTTCGCGGGGATCCAAAACTTTCCCACCGTCGGGTTGATCGATGGTGTGTTTCGCGAAAACCTCGAAGAGACAGGCATGAGCTTCAGTTTGGAGGTGGATTTGATCGCCGCCGCCAACGAACAGGACATGTTGACAACGCCCTATGCGTTTGACGCTCAGCAAGCGCGCCATTTGACGGAGGCGGGGGCCGATATTGTTGTCGCTCATATGGGGCTGACCACCAATGGCACGATCGGAGCCAGGACCGCGAAAACCCTCGATTCGTGTGTGCCTCTGGTGCGAGAGATTGCCGCGGCATGTCGATCGGTTCGCGATGATGTCATCGTGCTTTGTCATGGAGGTCCAATTGCAACTCCCGAAGACGCTCAGTACGTGTTGGACCGAATTCCCGAAATACACGGATTCTATGGCGCCAGTTCGATGGAGCGATTGCCGTCGGAAACCGCCATCACGGAAATGATCGAGCGATTCTCGCAACTGCAACTTAGCAGCCAAAGTGAATCGTTCACTAGCGGCAAGCCGAGGCATCGCATTGCGAACGGCAAGCACCCCGCGAGTTTCGGCTAATCCGCTCGCCCCAAGCCCCACGATAATTTGCGATCGCCGCTAGTGTCGATCGCACGCTATTTTTTCTGTTCTGTTAACATAGAGGGAGATCAATGATGTGTCGCTTACGCCCTAGAAAAAGAGGGTTCACGCTCGTCGAGCTATTGGTTGTGATCGCGATTATTGGAGTCCTGGTCGGTTTGTTACTGCCCGCGGTGCAATCGGCACGCGAGGCCGCCCGGCGAATGAGTTGCATGAACAATATGAAGCAACTTGGCTTGGCGCTGCACAACTACCACGATACGCATCGTAAGTTCCCCATGGGCTGGGCACACCACATCGAAGACAGGTTGACCGGAACCGGCCGAGGCAACTGCTTCACGACGAATCACGGAGCGGGTGACCGGATTGGTCGCAGTCCGTGGACAGCAATGATTCTGCCGTTCCTGGAACAGGGCGCCCTCTATGAAAAGTTCGACTCAAACTATGCGATCAACTGGGCCTTGCACTCGAGTTGGGCTGGCGGACGCGAGAACGAAGCGGTCTGGTTGACGTCGGTCGATGCATTTAAATGCCCCTCGGACCCACGGAATTCCGAGCAAGACAACTTGCTGAACTACCTAGGAGTCTCCGGCGGTGTCGAGTACACGTGTTGGAACCTCGGCGATCTGGACAGCGTGGGTGTCCGTGGTCTGGATAACGACGGCGTGCTGTATCTCGGTTCGAAAACCAATATCGGGCACGTCCTCGACGGAACCTCCAATACGTTTCTGTTAGGAGAGACCAAATACCCACGTTCCCGAGGCCAAGATCCAGGCCAAGACAACTATCTAGGTTGGGGCTCCGCTGGGATGGCTTGGAACTCGGTGCCGCAGACCGCGATCTGTGCCACCGCCCGCGACCAGATCAACACCTTCTATCCTTCGATGGCGCCGGGTCAAACGCCATCACACGCCCACATGCAACGTGTGTTTGGCAGTTACCATCCCGGAGGATGTCTGTTTACGATGGTCGACGGATCGGTCAGTTTCCGGTCGGAAAACATGGACATCACTCTGTATCAAACGACGGGAACGCGAGCGGACGGGTTGCCAGTTGGAGGTGCCTCAGAATGATACGACTAGAAAGAATCATGCCAGCTCAGGCGGTTGCATTGGCCTTGCTGGGGCTGACCTGTTTGGGCTGCGGTGGCAACAGCGGTCCTGAGCGTGCCGATGTGTCCGGGTATGTAACCTTCCAAGGCGAACCCGTACCGGTGGGCACGATCGAGTACAGGCCGAATTCCGAAAAAGGAACCAGCGGCCCGCAGGTGTTCCTCGTGATTAAAGATGGCTATTACGATTCCGACGGTAAGGGGCCAGTCTTTGGCCATCACACCGTGAAGGTATCGGGCTACACCGGCGTCGAAATCCCCTTTGTACCGGAAGGAGAACGGCTGTTCCCTGTCCATAAGGATGAAGTGGAAATCACCGAGGACAGCTACACCATCAACTACGAATTCCCGCTCCCTAACCAAGGGTAGTCGTGAACCCGATGTTGACTTTGCGATCAGGGTAGAACTCCGCCCTCCGCCCTGATCCTTTGGATAACCTGAACATTGTAAATCAACCGCGGAACGATCGCTCACGGTTCCCAGCGAAACCGGACGCTAATGCGGTGCGGCGGATACCTCAAAGTCAAACACGCATTTGCCCTGACACTCTTGAATTACAAAATTGGCGTACGCCAACGGTTCGATTTAACATGTCTTAACGCGATGCGTCCCTGCACTCGACAAATGATCAACTGAACCATCACGGTACGTCATCATGCAAACTCTACTCGATCGCTTGCGTCCCGCCCTCATTCCTGGACTGGCAACGATCATCCTGCTGCTACTTGAGGGCTTAGCCAATGCAAACGAGTTTTTCCCCCGGTTCTCCGTTGAGAATCTCGTGCAACGCGACAGTCACAGCACCGTGACGATCGGCCCCGACGGCCATCTGTATGCGACGACGACCAATTCCGGTGGCCGTGAGATGCGTGACAATGGCACAGGCAAGATGGTCAAGGAACATCTCGGTGAAGTTTGGCGATACCAACTGGATCCCGTCACAGGACATGTCGTTGGCGAAGAACGCTTGCTGATGCTTCCCGGACCGGTGAATGGTTTCGTCTTTGATCCATCATCGACGCCCGACCAACTCACGTTCTACATCACCGTTCTGAATGACCGCGGCCATCTCAATCGCATTCGTGTCAAACCAATCGGCGCACCCGATCCCGTGATCGAAAACACGATCGTTCTCGACTTTCTCGGGCGCGGTGGCAACCATGGAATGAATAACCTTGTCTTCACGCCCGAGGGGAAACTATACGCCAATCAAGGTGGGCGGACATTCTGGGGAACCACCGAGGACAACCAATCCGCAGCCGTGTTGGAGATCGATCTGCAACATCCCGATTTCTCGAAGGGAGCGGTTTCACCACGCGATTACACGTTGGCACAAATGCAGGGGGGCGATGCACCGATTCAGCTGGTTGCTACTGGACTACGCAACCCTCACGGCATCGTCCACCACACCAATGGTGAATACTACGTAACCATTCACGATCCGCCCCGCGGGCCTCTCTTGGTCGGCGGTCCGATCAAAAAGGAAGTGGTCTCCGACGGCCCGCCGGACTTGGTTGCCCGTCTGAAACCAGGCGCCTACTACGGCCACGCCAACCCACTTCGCAAGGAATGGGTCTCTTATGGCGGCAACCCAACGGCCGAGGTCGATCCGTTTGAGATCCCTGAGTACCCGGTCGGCACGATGCCCTTGCCGAACTTTGATCTCAGTTTGATGATCGGGACGCGGCGCAATCACTGTATCAGTGGAATCGACGAATACCTCAACGGCGACCTCGTTGCTGGCTACCTCTACGCCCAGGGGGCTGAGGGAGTGAATCTGGCCGGCATCGAACGTTTTGTATTAGACAAAGATGGAAACTTCACAGGCTTTCATGAGTTTCTCAAGGGCGAGGACAACGAGCCGATCGTTTTCCAGGGCGTCATGGATCTGTTTGTCACCAAGCAGGGCTGGATCTACGTCGCCAACTTTGGCCGCCGCCGCGGAGACGGTGGAATCAAAGGGGGCATCGAGTTGCTCAAGCCGTTGGGGGGAAACATCCCGCCTTCGATCGTGATCCAAACTCCGGAGAACCGTGCGGTCTATGGACGCAATGCGACAGTCGACTTCCGCATCGATGCACAAGATTACGATGGCGACGTCTCTAAGGTCGAACTCTTGGTTAACGGCAAAGCCCAACGCTGTGCAAAGTCAGCTAGCGACAAGACGCTGTGGAGTGCGAGTTGGAAACGACCAGCCGCAGGTCGATACGAGGTGCAAGCGCGGGCAACCGACAACGATGGCAAATCGGTCACGACCCAACCATTGTTTCTTCAAGTCGATGCGGATGCGCATCCCGCCGTGATTACCGAGATGCCGACCTCCGTTGCATTCATCGGCGCCGACTATCACTCAAGCGTTCGCACTGATAGCCAGTCGAATGTCCGCTTCGCCCTGCGGGACGCTCCCGAAGGGATGCAGATCGATCGCCAAACGGGCCAAATCCGATGGCGCCCCAGTCATGCCGGCACATTCACCGCCACTGTGATCGCCGACAACGGAACACAGCCTCCCGCGGAGCGGAAGTTCCAAGTCAAGACGCTCGCCTCCCGTCCTGCGGACTACCAACCCGGAGTCATCGACGGTTTCGTTGCGGGAGTCGAATATACAACTTCACTCGAAAATCAGTCGGCAAAATCTGGCACTGCCCCCGCGTTTGAGTTGGTCCCGCCATCCAATGCCGCCATTGTCTTCAGCGGCTATCTCGATGTGGACGAACCGGGCGTCTATGAATTCTCCGCGTCGGATCCTGAGTCAGCGATCGCATCGGCCCCCATGTCCGCGACCTTCTCGATCGGCGGATCGCAGGTGTTCAACAGCGCAAGTTCAAGCACAGGCTTTATCCCACTAGAACCGGGCAAACATGCGTTCACACTTAAGCTCGATGAACGTGGCGAGCCGGGCTCGTGCAGCCTACAGATGCGTAGTCCAGACGCCTCCTCCCTCGCGCCGGTACCAAAGTCGGCGCTCTATCGCCACGCCAAGGCGTACGGCCTCAATGGTCGCGGCGGAGCAGAGCCTTACCTGAAGATGCCGCGTAACGAACGCGATTTCCTGCCGCAAACGCTCTCCCAAACGGGAGCGTTTCAAGACGTCGCCTCGATGACGTTGGCCCCCGGAGCGATTGGATACGACGTCAATTCGCCACTCTGGTCCGACGGTGCGTTGAAGCAGCGTTGGGTCTTTGTCCCTGAGGGGACGACCATCGAATTTGATCCGAGCGAGCCGTGGACCTACCCGGCGGGAACGGTCTTCGTGAAGCACTTCGCCCTTGGCGAACAACGCAAACGGGTCGAGACGCGGTTGACCGTCGTCAAACAGGATCACACGATCTATGGCGTCACCTATCGCTGGCGTGAGTCAAACGACGACGCCGACCTCGTTGCGATGGGGCAAGAGGCGGAGCTGGAATTCGACGATGGCAATCGACAGCCATGGTTCTTTCCCGGCCCCCAGGACTGTATGACCTGCCATACGCATGCCTCCGGGTATGTGTTGGGCCCCAACACGCGACAACTCAATCGCGAGTTCCACTACCCATCGACGGGCAAGTCAGACAACCAATTACGCACGCTCAACCAGCTCGGTCTGTTTAGTACCCCGCTGCACGAAGACACGATCGACAACTACGATCGGCTGTACCCGCTCGATGATCAATCGGTGTCGTTGGACAAACGCGTTCGTTCCTATCTAGCCAGCAATTGTAGCCAGTGCCACACGACCGGAGGCGTCAACGCCAACTGGTTTGCCGACTATGCTGCCGAACTCTCCGACCTGGGCGTTCTCGATGCGAAGCCTCTGAACCATATGGGGCTCTCGGACGTCAAGCTGATCGCGCCGGGCAAGCCAGACCGTTCGGTGATGCTGTTGCGAGTCACGTCCGACAAACGCGGCTATCGCATGCCACCGATCGGTCGACTGAAGACCGACGACCATGCCGTCGCTGCACTTACTCAGTGGATCGCGCAACTGCAAGCAAAGGAAGACGACAAATAGCGGATGTTACGATCGGACGTCTCGCTGAATTCGGCAAGTTCGCTCCCCCCACCACCCTGCTACGCACCCATTGAAAGATTCTCGAATGATGAACGACCGACTCCGCTTCGCAGCCACGATGACGCTCTGCCTGTTTGTGTATCAAGGAGTAGCGAATGCGCAAGAACAGCCCGCCAGTGCCAAGCCCGCTGAATCGAGAGCCTCCTCATCGACGGCGGCCGAATCGCTTTACGCGACTGACAACTTGACCGCATGGTTGGTCATGTTCACCGATTCGGTCAAGCGAACTCCCGACGAACGCGCCGAGATGGTGGCACAATTTGGATTTAAGAAGGCGGGATTCGAAGCGTTCAAGAAATACGTTCCCATTCTAGAACAGCAGATGGACGCGTATGCCAAACGCAACATCAAAGTGACCTCGGTCTACGTCGTCGTTGAAACGGAAACACCTTCCGAAGAAGCACATGTGAAACAGATCCTCGACGTGCTGCAGCGACGGGGAGAAACACCTCAGATCTGGGCCATGTTCGGCCGTGGATCATTCCAGAGCACCACGGATGAAGAACGCAACAAAAAACTGATCGCCGCGTTCTCCGACCTCGCGAAATATGTCGACAAAGCGGGCTGCGAATTGGCCCTTTACAACTACGGATCGTGGTTCGGGACGCTCGACGTTCAATTGGCTGTCATCGAGGGTGTCCGTCAGAACACGGGGATCAAGATCGGAACCGTGCTGAATTTCCATCGCGGACATCAGCACATGAAAGACTTCCCTCAGGTTCTCGAGCAAATGATGCCTCATCTGTATGCCGTTAACCTCAACGGCATGAACTGGAAAGATGCCGACTACGATGGCGGCGGGGCACGCATCTTGCCCCTTGGCAGCGGCGATTACGAGTTGACGATGATGCGACAACTCGCCGAATCGGGCTATCGTGGCCCGATCGGAATCATCGACCATCGCAGCGGAGTGGACGCGGAAGTTGCACTCAAGGAAAACCTCGATGGCCTAGTCAAGCTGCGTGAAAAACTGAAGTAGCACGCCGAGAACCGTTGGCGGCGGCAGCCCCACATCTCGCCACTCACTCCATTCCATTTCCCGCAGCCCTTCACGTCATCGCCGATACCGCGTCGACCATTCTTGCAATCAACCGCCGCCGGAGCGCCCAGAGCGGCGATTGCCCAGCAGTGGTAGGCAAATCAGGCTCCGGCGCAACCGTGGTGCGGGCACGTTCGAGCACGGGCTGTTCGCTGCAAGAAGAATTGAATGAACAGGAGAAAACGGAGGGAACGGAGCAGAATTGACCAGCGTCTCCGTGTCCTCTGTGCCCTCCCGTTCAATCCGAATAAGCACCAATCAAACCGTGACTTCAAATAAGAACCTCAAGAAACCGAGGCCTGATCAATTCAGACGGGCCAAGTTCGGGCGCAGCCATTAGTGATTATCAGTGTTCATTAGTGGTGCAAATCATCCGGAAACACGAACCGCTAATCGGCACTAATGAACACTAATCTCAGCCCCCGTTCCACTCAATGGACAGCGTCAACGGCGGTAATCACACGGTCCGAGCGGGCGAGCCACCGCCAGAACAAGTGCACACCAAATGGACACCCGAGTTCGATCGGCAGCGCAATGTTTGTGCGCGCACGTTCGAGCACGGGCTGTTCGCCGCAAGAAGAATTGAATGAACAGGAGAAAACGGAGGGAACGGAGCAGAATTGACCAGCGTCTCCGTGTCCTCTGTGCCCTCCTGTTCAATCCGAATAAGCACCAATCAAACCGTGACTTCAAATAAGAACCTCAAGAAACCGAGGCCTGATCAATTCAGATGGGCCAAGTTCGGGCGCAGCCATTAGTGATTACCAGTGTTCATTAGTGGTGCAAATCATCCGGAAACACGAATCGCTAATCGGCACTAATGAACACTAATCTCAGCCCCCGTTCCACTCAATGGACAGCGTGAACTTCGGTGGTCACACGGTCCGAGCAGGCGAGCCACCGCCAGAACAAGTGCACACCAAATGGACACCCGAGTTCGATCGGCAGCGCAATGTTTGTGCGCGCACGTTCGAGCACGGGCTGTTCGCCGCAAGAAGAATTGAATGAACAGGAGAAAACGGAGGGAACGGAGCAGAATTGACCAGCGTCTCCGTGTCCTCTGTGCCCTCTGTGCCCTCCTGTTCAACCCGAACAAACGGAGCGTCATGGAGGGCAAAAAGTGGTCAGGTAAAAAAAGCGAAGGATCAATCCCGGCGCCCACCACCGCACTGGCACCATCGCAGGGTGACAGTGCATCACCAATAGCTTCCACGCTGGTACGCGATGCCTTTCGAAGGGCTAAACCATACGGTAAAACCCGCTCCGTTTCGAGCCATTGGGCCGTAAACCTCGGTCGCGTCACCAAGGTGGGCCCAACCAAGATCACCGTAGTAAAGATCATGAGACTCCTCGTCCACAACTCTCATCGCCGACATCTCACCACGCTCTACAACCGATTGGTCACCGTACGAACGCCATACTTGGTCCAAGTAGGCGTCAAGATTCGTTTGTGAAATTTTGAACCGTGCTCTGAATCCTTGAGCATACTTGTCGACCGTGATGTTTGTGGCATCGGGTGGCAAGTAACGTTCGACGCGAAAGTCATCAACTTCATCGAACGTTTCGTAGTCGAAGACACCAAAACGTTTGGTGTCGAGAACTTCCATGATCCCCGTACATGATGGAACGAAGGCGAGAAGCGATATTAGCGTGATGCCAATGAATGTTGGTACACGTCGCCATTTTGCAAGCGGGGCAGCAAGCGTTGCAAGAAAGACCACCGCAAGCAAGACGCACGCTGTAATCTTAAACGGCAGGACAATAGGCCAGAGCATCTAATTGCAATAACGTGCGCCATCACCGATGGACGGCAGATTGAGTTTCTGTATGTGAACGCGCGACGACGCGCTTTGCTGCGTGGCATCGTTCCGCTCGCTTCATTCTACTGTGCCGAGAACGGGCCTACGCGTCGATTGTGGCGGCGAAGGGCTCCATCACTGCCTCATAAGCAAAACGCGAATTACTGTCAGATCGCTGGTTGTCTTCGCTCCAACTCTCGTAGCCAAGTTTCTCAAAGGCAATGTCATCCATTCGACCAAGTTCTTCGAGAATGTCCCTCATCACTTTGATGCCGTTCAGATTCATGTCTCGCAAAATCGGCTGTCCATGCGAGTATCGCATCGAGGCGATTTCTCGTAGTTCTTTACTTCGTGGCAAAATCCTCTTTGAATCGGTCGCGACCGCAATGGGATTCCACAATACGTGTTCGGCGTCATAGGATTGCTCGAACAGTACCCGAAAGTGCTGTTCGGCCTGAGTCCAAGGGCCACGTGGCGAGTATTTGCACTCTCCGAACCCATCGGCGCCTAACGCGTGTTCCGCCCAGCGTGCCGGGCCTTCGAGAAACCATCGGTTCTTGAAATAGGTTGAGGCGTATTGGATTAAGTAATATATTTCGTGTGAAGGGGGGATATTCGCCTTCGCGTCAATGTGGCTGCCAATCGCAACGATGAGTGCGCGACCATCTGGACGACCTTCAGGGATTTTCCTTGCTCGCTCAGCCTCGTCATACACCTTGCCATTGCCGATGTCACATTCCTCGCGATTGCGAATCGAAACCTGAATGCAGTTTACCCCCGCGTCGCGTTCGCAATTCAGTGGATCGTGTATCCGAAAACAGCGCAAAACAGCTTGTGTGTCGCGTCCATCTGCTTGACGATATCTTCAGCGCGGTCAGGTACGCCAGACGAATCGATGTCGTCATCGGGAATCGATGACGGTCCCGTGGTTGTATCGAGAACTCGAAAGTTGCCGAAGACGAAATGTTGATCGAGCACTGAGCGTTCCTGAGCGTACACTGGCACGGCACTAAGAAGCACGAGGAAAACAGCGAGACGAAGTGTGCGATTGATCATTGGATTAGACTCAAGGCCGAAACGACAAAGTTCACCAAGCGACGGCATTCGTCTCTGCCATTCATTGACGCGGGCCACCGTCGCACTGGTGCATCCCGTTGTTCGCTGCGATTCTAGCATAGCCAGAAGTCACCAAATGCGACCGCGTTCCATTTCCTGCCGATTTTCTTAGAAGTGACGATTGACGCGCCACCGCCCAAAGAACCGCACCCCACGCGGGACTGCACCTCGGCCCTCGTTTCGCAGGCCCATTTCATAATCGTAATCCTTTCCATCGATGCTTTTTGACTGTCGCCCGTTCGCAAGACGTGCCCGTTCGCAAGACGTGCCCGTTCCCAAGACATGCCCGTCACGGAGCTGTGCTTGATGCTAACCTGATCGTGCCACCTACCCATCATTTTGATGCCACCCAGCAATGCGGAAACGGCAATGACGATCGAAGGGCCGCGTTTGGGCGAGAAGAATCGCCTCGCCATTGGCCTGGTGGCTGCGTCATAAATAGGACGCGGTGGATCGCACGGATTCGGCTGTGGGTCAATGGCAACGACTTGAATGGGATAGCGAGACGCTTTTGCGGTGGCGACGGTCGACTTGCAAGCAGAGATTGCCTCGCTGACGCCACTCAGCAACAACCGATGATTGTCCGCCCGCCCTGCTCTCTCATCCGTCCTCAGGGATGTGAAAGTCGAACGGATCACTCCCGTCCCATCCCGGCGGAGGAGTATGGTCGGAGCTGAAATAGTAAGTCGTTCCCGCAAGGTCATCGACTGACCAGTCGTAAGCAGCCAACGCATCGCCCCGGATGCGTTGGATGGAGTCACGGTCCACGGGGACTAAGACGGATTCGGCCCCGGGCAGAAACCAGAATCGCTTTCGGTATTCGATCGCAATCTGGAATGTCGAGTCCATGATCGCACTTGGGGATGGGACGGCTTCAACCGCAAGATGACGCTCGTAACCCCAGTTTTCATAAGTTCGCCACGACGCAATCAGCACAGCGATAATCAATGTCGCGGCTAAAACAGATCGAAGGGAAAACTGCGGCCTGATTCTCATGCGATTGCACAACTCGGTTGCGTTGTCGTGAGTCGCAGCACGTTGATGGTCACCGCGATCGGGCGGTTAACGCGGTGATGGCCAAGTTTAGCACGGCCGTATCTGCGGTGCACCGTTTGGTTTTGCTCATTGCACGGCGCTACGTGTGGGGTGGAGCGTAGGGATTCGGATCGACCGGACCGATCGGCTCGATTGCAATCGAGGCTGGCGATTCGCCACCTTCATCGATTGTAACCGACGGGAAAATCACGGAAAGCAATCGTTTCCGATCAAGAAACAGACATAGGTAGATCAGCAAACCCGGAAGCACAAACATGATCGCATTGATTGCGACAATGAAGATCGTCGCGGGCGAATCCTTGTATAGCTCGTGACCGGTAAAGTACATCCAAAAGTTCATTACAACCATTGGTGTCCATCGAAGCAACGGCAGAATCGGTACGGCGAGTGCGACGATCCAGCCGGCTTTTGAGTTCGTCAAGCAGGCCAAGGCTGCGGCAAGGTATGCGATGGAGATCGCGCCAAACGCGACACCCATGAAGCTGCCCGATGCAAACGCTCGAAGACCAATCGTAGCAACGAAGAATGCGGCCCAAATTAGCTGGGCGACTTTGGCGAATGACAATGGCTGTGTACCTCAATAGCAGAATGCTGGGTTAACCAAGTTGCTGCCCAAAATTTACCAATTCAGCAACGTCAGAGCGTCATCTTTGGTTCGCCCCTTGGTTCTTGCGATGGGCTTGTTCGATAGACGATTCGCCAATCGAACCGATCTCGCGCACGTTCAGAATACTGCCCCAAGCGAGACCGAGCAACAATTGACCGAGCAGGTTCATGAGTCGGCGTTATTTGCAGGCGCATCGCGCTGTGTTGGAATTCCTGCGTTGGCAAGACCGCGCAACGATTAGTGTTTATGAGTGGCGATTAGTGTTCCAGCAAGAAAGAACACTAATCTTCGCTAATCACACACGAATGCCTTTGCCGTGAGGCTTCGCCCAGCGTCGCTTGACAGCGGCAAGCGATTACGCGGCAGACACGGAGCCCTGTAATCGACCGATTGCAAGTATCACGAAGCTTGGCGATCAACCGAGCAACCACAGGCAGCAATAACGCTAGAGTTTTGCGGGCGGCGGCGATTGACTTGCAAGCAGACCAAACGGCGTGCCACCTCCGCTCCGTAACACCCCATCGTTCCCCGGTTTGCTGTAGTGGGATGTCGCTAACCACCACGGTTGACGTTGATCCAATCATAGCGAGCGCAACGACTGCCAACAAATCCGCCTGTAGCGGCAAAAACAAAGAAGAAATGTGTTGCCAGAATGATGTGAGGCAGAATGATAAATCAGCGAGCGTCAATCATTTTGCCACCTAATCATTCTGCCAATCGATCGACCGCGGGGGCAATTGCGACAGCGAATTGACGGTTCCCTCAACAAGGAACGCTGGAAAACAAACGCCGGTTTCAGTCGCGAGGATGCCTCACTTTTCGCGATGTCGATGCTCTCAGAGGTGACAATCGCTACGCGAAATGAATCCGAAGGTGGTGTGTGTTCCATGCAACCAACCGCGTAGACCAAAAGTGACAAACTGAACGGCGAAAGGGTATGAGGCATCTTCGATTGCCATAACGTCGCCGATCACAGGGCGGCGGGAGTGAACTTGCAAGCAGACGAAAACGGCGGCCACGCCGCTGCGTCACCATCGCATGGTTATCCGCTTTCCGGCATTTTAGCGAGCAATTCAGCAATGGGAACGAGACGTTCGTCATCCGGATACTGCGCGAGCCATTCGGCTAAGTTCTTGCCGTCATGTGTGAAGCGAACACTTGGGTCAGCCCCAAAGTGAATCAGCAATCGAACAGTTTCTAGATGGCCATGTCCACCAGCACAGTAAAGTACAGTATGCCCGCGTGTGTTATTTTCGTTGGTGCCAGCACCGTATTCAATGAGTAGTCGCACAATTCTAACGTCTCCGTTTCGCGCGGCGTGGTGGATCGGGGAATCGCCACGTCCATCGGGGCAAGTCGCGATGCCAGGATGACGCTTGAGTAAAGAGCGAACACGGTTGGCATCGCGAAGAAAGATCGCCGCCAAAAGTTGGCGTGACACATCGCAAGACGGGCGAACGTGTGGATCGAGCGCGCCATACGACACAAGTAGGGAAACGACGTCGGTATTCTCCGGAACTTCCGCAGCGTAGTGTAGTGCGTCACCGTCGTGGGCGGAAATATCGGCACCAGATTCGAGTAGAAATCGGACCACATCCGCGTGCTTCCCAATCGCGGCATGAAAGATTGGTCGCCAGTTGTGGGCGTCGTCTGCATCGACCAGCGAAGGGTCGCTCAAGACCATTGATCGGACAGCTTTAACGTCGCCCGCACGGCAAGAGTCATGAATTGTCATGCGATGGCTTCAGCCGGGTAACGGGAGCGATATTCTGGCGGCGAACGGTGACGGACCACTCTGGAAAAACGATGCCGCCGCTCCGTCACCATCGCATGGTTCCCCGGTTTGCGGTAGTGGGATGTCGCTAACCACGACGGTTGACGTTGATCCAATCATAGCGAGCGCAACGACCGCCGGCAAATCCGTTGATTACCGCAAAAACAAAGAAGAAATTTGTAGGCAAAATGATGTGAGGCAAAATGACAAATCAGCTCGCGTCAATCATTTTGCCACCTAATCATTCTGCCATTTGGTCAACCACGTATGCATTTGCGACAGCGATTTGAAGCTTGCCTCAACAAGGAACGCTGGAAAACAAACGCCGGTTCCATCACGCGTGCAAACCGTGTGAATCGCCGGCACGATTGCATCAAGTCATCATCGCCAGTCGGATAACGTTTGAATTCACCGAGGACGCGCGGTGGACATTGATTCGGAGAACAACTGCGCCGCGTTTTTCGGTGCAATTCTTGGTTCTGGCTGTACTTCGTGCTCGTACTCGTACTCGTACTCAGCATCGCGGTACTCGTACTCAGCAGCAGCATTGTACTGTGCGCTGGATTCGGAGACAGCGTCAGCGCGGGTGATCAGTCGCGTCAGCATCGAAACAATCCGTTTGAGCGTTCGTTTCAATTCACCGTGTTGTTCGCCACCAAGCCCGTCCGTTGCGAAGAGCACATCCTGAATCGAAGCGCCTTCTAATGCCGATCCGCGGGCAATATAGAGAAATCGATTTCGATCCTTGAGGCTGCGTTTGCCATTGCCTTCGGCAATGTTCAGCGGAATCGATTGTGCGGCGCGAAGCCATTGGTCGCGGGCATGACGATGAAGTCCGTTTAACTCCTTCGCGATGGCGAACGATGAAGCGACGTATTCGATCGACAGTCGGTAAACATCAAGTCGATCGTGGTCGAAGATTGGTTCGGTCATCGGTGCCCCATTTCGAGTACGAGTACCGGCTTCGCTTGAGTACGAGTACGATTTCTTCAATGCCAGAACGTTACCGATCAGCCGGCGGCGACGGTTGATCCTCCACTTCAAAACGCCCGGCTCCGCGACTTCGGGCGAGTAGACCGAGGTCTCTTTGGTTTAGGTTAGGGTTTGTGTTCCCTGTTCGCCACCAGTTTCCTGCGGTGGTGTCACAATATTCTAACCCTGCCGCATTGACCCTCGGCCCCTCTCAGATCCGGACGTGCCACTTTCTAGCATCCGGCTCCCAGATCTCACTTGGTATCACCCATGAAAACGGGCAGTAACACTCAATCGTTGTCGATCCACGCGGGGGCATGCGCGTAGAGAAAACATCGCTGTGCGATTCCGAACTCCCATCACACGAGAAAAACTGCGATACAGCCGAGTTAACACCGAGGGGCCGTCACTGAGTACGGTCGATGCCTAGTCTAGATCGCGTGAAATCCTGACCGCCTTCCCTGCACCGGTATTACCCGGCTTCATTCCACTTGATTGGTGTTCAAGTTTCAACGGTACTTTTCGGTCATCCGACTCCCTGAATGTCATTTTTCTTCGTCGCTTATTCCACTTCTAGGACATACTCGATCGCTCAAGTTGGAAGGCTTAAAACGGTCAAGAACTTCAGGGTCTCACTGGTTGCCTGATTGACTTGATGTGTAGTGCGAATGGGCCGCCGACCCCGGGTCTCCGCTAGCAGCTTGCCGATAGCGCTGCGAGCGATGTTGCCTTCAGGAATGCACAAGCCTTGGGCAGAATCCGACAGTTACCAAATTTCGAGGCTAACATCCATTCAGCGTCGCAGGGCCACCTACGATCGCTTCATCCTCACTACCTTTCTGTGTACGCTTCAAGCGACGACTTCAACCGATGATGTCTATACGTCGCCTGCAAAACTCGATACTGAGCCTGTGGCTAACAGTTACTCAGGCGGGATTCACACCCGCTAGTCTTCAAGACCTTGCCAGTCCGCACGTTCACCGATTGGTTATCCGGCAATCCGCGTTCCATTCAAGTAGACTCTTCACTATCCATTCGTTGATTCTCATCCTTATGCCTGTTTGGCGGGTTCAGGTGCCATCTTCGCGCCTTGATTTTGAGGACGGCTGAGGAGGTAGAGCAAGCCGGTTGGAAATGCCGCGCCGATCAATGCGCCGACGATAATCGAAAACCATTGGAATACCGTGCTTGCAGGTTCGGGCAGTACATCCGGCGGTGGGCCAATGATTTGGTAGCAACTGATTGAATACGCGACGACCCAAATATAGCCGACGATCGCATTGGCCTGAGCGACGCGTCGTGCGGCAAAAGATCCGCGCCGAACGTAAAAACCGGACACAGCGTAAACGATTCCGCCCACGATCATGATTGGGAGATAGATGAACCAAACGCCGTGGATCGCACGCATTGCGTCGGCAACCGATGCCCCATTGGGGTTTTGAGGCATCGGTGGCATGGCAGATATCATCACGCGTTGCAGTGCGACGATCATCAAGCCAAACGACGCGAAGCAGATGAGAGCGATGCCAAATACGCACGTGATTGTGCCGGACACTTTATCGGGGCGTAACGACATGACATTCGTGGCGTTTCAGTCGGATAACGTTTGGGATCACGTGGTCGCCGCGAACGATCAACCACTTCAATAAACTCAACTCGGCGACTCACGTGCATCCCTTGGTTCTGCCTTTTCCTCGACAGCCTCGTAGGCCACAAGCACGCGATCGCCAATTTCAGGCACAGCTTTTTCGATGCATCGCACGAAATCGCCGACGTCAAACTTGGCTCGTTGAGGAGCGTCAATGTCGGTAATCTCGTAAACATCCCCAGGGTACCAAACCGAACCAGCGGTGTAGTACTCTCCGGCACTCGTTCGAGAAGGAATCAGTATATTTACGGCCGTAATGAATCCCTCAACCCAGTGATCAACCCCAAGTTCGTATTCACCAATCGAGAACCCATCAGGCCAGTCGCGGAAACCTGGTTGCATACGCAGTCTAACGATAGCGTCTTCCGCATCGTCATTCGTCGCGTACACTCCGATGAATTTGGCGTGCTCGCGACCGCAAATTTCATGCTCGTGCTGAAGTACGAATACTTTGGTCATGATTGGCAGAACGCTAGCCGTCACTGGGCGGCGACGGGAAATTAACCATTGTCAAAACTCCTGACACGCCGCTCCAGTGCACGGTATTGTTATTCGCATGTGTGCAGCGCGTCGAGAAAGCGGGGAAATCAAAACTGGTAACCGTGCATCCTCAGTATGTCTCTAGAATCAGAGAAGTACTTCCAGATTATCGTGAGAACCACCCTGACAGAAGTTGACTTCACATACTGCCGTGTGCGATTCCAAGACGTTTGCACGGCGACCAAGCGAAAGTACTCGTGAGAGAAGGGCTGGTGAGTCTGTGGCATACCACAGAAATATATCCCACATCCGGAAAGTCCGTTGGGGTCAACCTGGACGCCTTCGTCGCTTCTTGTGACGCGATCGTAGGAGTAGAACTCATGATACTCGGGGTTTTCGTTAGCAATCTCAGGGATCTCGTGCTGGTACGGGATAGTTAAATATTTCCACGTGTTTGCAACCAGTTTATCATTAGCGTCTTTTTGAATCCGAGCTACCGGGTAGCCATAAAGGAGATACAAGCTAGGCGGTCTCTGGCTGATGTGGTGGGCATCAATTTGATCGAGCCGACAGAAATCGTAGTGACCTTCCAATGACTTCACGGTTTCGTCGCGCAATCGAACGACAGTAAGATCCTCGCGGGAATCTTTTGTGGTTAAAAAACCAGGGTCTTCAGCGAGTATCAGAGCCGGTTGGATCTTTTCATCTGGAAAAACAGCGTAAGGCGGTTTGCCGGCCTCGTAGTGCTCACGCATATCGTGCCCCGCAGTTATTAGAAACCGCATGTCTCCGAGCCTCAAGAGAAATCCTGTCCGGATTTCCTGTAGTTTGCCGTTCTCGTGGTGACTGATTGGCAGCGTAAAAAGACCGATTGAATCTTCTGCCGCGCAGAACACCTTCTTACGGAATGCGTGGAATTCCGATTCGCTGTCATTCGATTCGGGTAAAACGATTGGCATATGTTCCAGCTGTCGCGTCGATGAGGTCTGATGCAGTAAGTCGAATAACGGCGGCGTTGACCGGGACCGAGCGGACGATCAACCATCACCAGAAGACGTTTTCGAGGTCTCCGGTCGAACGCTTGGTTCGCCGCCTTGGGCATCAAGGTCCATCCTGAGTGTACCGTACACCGAATCAAAGCTGGATGCCAATGGTTCAGCCATCGCGGGGTCGTCCGCGACAATTGCTCGGTAGCGATCAAGTGCGCGGCGTGCATGAATTATGTCCAAAGGTATGTTGTCGAAGAACTGCCAACGCCAGAGGCAGCTGCCGGTGCCGGCAGATGCAACCTTGCCATCCAACGTGCAAACGACCGTGTAGTCGTATGAACGTTCAGGATCGTAGCCGAAGATGCGGTACCGTCCGTAGTGTTGTTGCCAAAGCGGATCTTGAATCGCCAAAAGTTGTTCTTCGGAGCTTCCGATCTGCAATGTGCTTGAGCGTAATGCATGCACGACGGGATGTGGCGATGACATCATTGCATCACGGTCGAATTCGGTGTTTGGTCGGTCGACAATCACCGTCTCGCTCGGCGGTTGGGCGAGATATATGGTGAGGCCGCCAAGGCACGCAATGCCGGCAAGGTAAAACCAACGGGATCTCATGATTTCAGTCGGCGAAAGAATCCATGTAAGTCCGAGGTTTGATGGGTGGGAGCCATTCGTTCAAAATGACTGGCGACTCGGACCCGTGATCTCGGCGGCGTGCGGCTGCCGGTCACATTCACTCCACCCACCAAAACCACGGACATTCAACAATGAAGATTCTCGCATTGGACCTCGGCAAATTCAACTCCGTTGCCTGCTTCTTCAACTCCAAAACCAGAAAATCCAAGTTCCTCACCACGCCCACCAACCGGGAATCCATCGCCAGTATCTTCAAGGATGCGAAAGCTGACCTCATCGTCATGGAAGCTTGTGCCCCTTCGGGCTGGATCAATGACTTGGCTCAAAGTCACGGACTGAAAACACTCGTCTGCAGCACCAACGAGGAAGCTTGGCGGTGGGCCAACGTCTAACGCAAAACCGATCGTGACGACGCCTTCAAACTCGCTCGCATGGCTGCCATGGGAGAACTCAAAGCCGTCCACACTCCGTCGCATAAACACCGGGAATTCCGTTCTCTCGTCAAATATCGCAAGACGCTTGACCGGAGAATTAACAAGACCAAAAACACCATCCGCGCCTGGTTCGTTAACCAAGGCATCACAATCGACGCTGGCGACAAAGCCTGGCACACCGGACGTAATCACATCAACTCGTTTCGTAAACCGCTGGCCGAGTGCGACCACGATGAACTCTGGAGAGGAGAGCTCGACATCGAGCTGACCATCCTCGA
>NZ_SJPT01000004.1:459259-550628 GCF_007860095.1 Novipirellula galeiformis
TGGCTAAAACCGCTATAAAGATCGGTTCCCACTTCCACTTACATTCAATTGAGAGAACCAGCACGTGGGTTTTGCAGGACATCAATGCATGCGTTTGTTCACAAGTTTCGCGATTGCAGCCACCTTCACAATGACATTCGCGATTGCCGACGAGCCAGGCAACGGCGATGCCCCCGTGGTAATGCCCGTTGAAATGTTCTTCAAAGAGATGCAACTGCTGGCGCGGCGTGTTCCGGTAGGCAAGACGAAATTGGAACAAGAAGATTCGCTCGCGACGTTGCGAGAGCAGATTCACGCCAAGTTCGATGACGTCGTTCTCGAATATCGCGTACGAATCAAAGGCGTTACGTGGAAAGATGGCTTGGCAACGATCCAAACCTCATCCCCCATCCACAAACACAAGCCGTCAGCGCGGTTTCCTTTTCATATTTCACCGACGCAACCGCTAGCGATACCGATGTCGCGTGAAGATGCGACCGAGTTGCAAACACGTAAACCACTCACCTTCCGCGGCAAACTCAGCTTCCAAGATGGGAAATGGGGAATCGTCGGACGTCCTCCCAAAAGTCAGTCCGTGTTCTATGTCAAAAGTGAAGATTACAAACAGATCGTCTCAATCGGAACATTTGTTACCGAAGACTACGCGATCTTGATTGGCGACGAAGAAATATTTTCGCTGCATCTCGAAGCGGAGGCTAAGTGATGGCGAAATCACAACGAAGCAGTCGCCTTGGTCTCTTTTGGAAGCTGGTGGGCATCACACCAAGTGCTGGCTCGAGACAAGACGCTAACAACCTCCCGTATCGGCTTCGCGACAAATTTCTATCGCCGGCCGAACTTGCCTGCTACCGCGACTTTGATGTAGCTACCGTCACCAGACGGTGGACCACGTTCTGGCGAACGCAGCTACTTTTACAATGACATTCGCGATTGCCGACGAGCCAGGCAACGGCGATGCCCCCGTGGTAATGCCCGTTGAAATGTTCTTCAAAGAGATGCAAACGCGTAAACCACTCACCTTCCGCGGCAAACTCAGCTTCCAAGATGGGAAATGGGGAATCGTCGGACGTCCTCCCAAAAGTCAGTCCGTGTTCTATGTCAAAAGTGAAGATTACAAACAGATCGTCTCAATCGGAACATTTGTTACCGAAGACTACGCGATCTTGATTGGCGACGAAGAAATATTTTCGCTGCATCTCGAAGCGGAGGCTAAGTGATGGCGAAATCACAACGAAGCAGTCGCCTTGGTCTCTTTTGGAAGCTGGTGGGCATCACACCAAGTGCTGGCTCGAGACAAGACGCTAACAACCTCCCGTATCGGCTTCGCGACAAATTTCTATCGCCGGCCGAACTTGCCCGCTACCGCGACTTTGATGTAGCTACCGTCACCAGACGATGGACCACGTTCTGGCGAACGCAGCTACTTTTTTTACCTACGTCATTTCTCAAATTGCTCTAGCGCAAACCGCCGGTCAAAATCACTCGATCAACAACAAGGTTCGACTGTGGGACGTGTTGTACGTGCCGCGGAGCGAGGAGAGCCGCAAGTACGAGAACAAGATCAGCAGCAAGCACATCGACTTCTTGCTCTGCGACCCCACGACGATGCAGCCCGTTCTGGCCATCGAACTCGACGGCGCCAGCCACCACCGCAAAGACCGACAAGACCGCGACGCTTTTCTCGACCAAGCCCTCGCCGCCGCCGGCCTACCGATCCTGCACATCAAAGCTGCCCGCTCCTACTCCATCGCCGAAGTCCAACAGCAGATCGTGGTCGTATTACCCGGCACCGAAGCCGCCTCATTCGATCCGCCACCGTTGCCCGCAGACCAGTCATCTCCGAAAGCGACCGACCCTTCCTGCCCCAAGTGCAACACCGCAATGGTCAAGCGTAAAGCCGCCAAAGGCAAACACGCCGGCAAACGTTTTTGGGCCTGCAGCAATTATCCGCAATACCGCGAAGTCATCGGAATTGATTAGGCGAGCGAATGACACGAATTGAATTCAGGATATTGAGCATCCGTTGGTGGATGACAGGCCACTCCTGATCAAGATCGATGCTTCTAATCGCAACGACGGGGCAATAACCTACGCGATAACTAGACGGACGCCTCGTAAGACTCCATTCCGAATCGCTCGACTCACGGCATCGTTGCCCAACAGGATCGATGAGCAGGCTGAGGCGAAGACAGTTATCAGTGCCACGTTCGGGCAGGCTTCGCAATGGGGATGGAAGCCATGCCCTGTCGTGGTGGTCGAGCACGACGACGGATTGAGGCTGCCGAAACTCTTGACGCGTTCCGCGAAGGGGACTTCACCCGTTTTTCCAGGTGATGGGGAACGGAAACAAGTTGGCTATCTGATTGCCTTTGCCAACAAAGGTGAACTGGAATGAAACGCTTGATCGTCAATGATCTTCACGAACGGGAAGGTCAACAACGAAGGCGAACGCTAATTTTCACTGATGGAATCCTTACGTTCGCCGTTTCTTAGCCGGCGGGGGCTAGGAGCCGTCGCGACCTCCCTTTCGATCCAGTTGAGCACCGCGTTTGACGCTGTAAATCACGCTATTTCCTCTCGCCCAGTTTATAGCGTCCACCGAAACGGAGCCCAAACGTCTTCAGACGGGGCATCTGATTTAGAGAACTCAGAAGGCTCTAGATGCCGACGTTCCGGCTTCCTTCTTCCGGCTTCCTTCAGTGGTCGCTCACGTTCAGCCGGCGAGTAGGGCTTGGCCGACGACGCCGAGCAGGAACCCCAGCACGGCACCAATCGCCGGTGCCCTTTGGTTCTCGACCTTGGACTGCGGTGCCAAATCTTGGAACGTCAAATACAGAATTCCGCTGGCGGCAAAAAGCATGATGAAGCCGACGACTCTCGGGTAATCCGAGAGATACTGGTAGCCAACCCATCCCGCCAGCGGACCGAGCGGGATGCAGGCGGCCAGCAACAAAAGGAGTTTCTTGCCGCCGATATCGTCGGTCGCATTTAGCTCGCGGTACGCATTGAAACCCTCGGGCAGGTTTTGCAGCGCGATCAAAACCGCCAGCAGCAATCCTGTCTTCTCGCCGTGCGCGAACGCCGCTCCGAGCGCAATCGCCTCGGGGATAAAGTCGGACAGCATCGCGACCAACTGGGCGATGGAGCTCTTCGATCGGGCCAGCAGCGTTTCCAATCCCCAAAACACAACCGCACCCGCAACGAATGCGGCCACGATCCAGCCCAGCGATAACGGCTTCACCCCGTCGGGCACCAGCACCAAGGCAACGGCCGAGATCAACACTCCGCCGCCGAACGCGATCACGCTGTGCCGAAACTCTTCTTCAATCCATTGCGGCGAAATTCTTTCGACCATCGCGAGCGCGCCGCCGATCGGAATGGCCGCCCCCGCCATCATGGTCAGCAACAACACCTGCACCAGTTCGTTCATGTCGCGTTCGCTGCCCCCCCTTGATCATGACTCGATGTCGCCGCGCAAGACGGCCGTTCCAAGGTTCCTCATTGCGAACGACAAATTGACTAACATCTACTCATAGCATAAAGTTACCCCCCGATGCACCACAATCTGCGGGGATGCCGTCATGGGATTACGTGAGACACGTACGACACCGGTAGCAACCGAACGAACTTACACAGGGCGCACGCGGCGAAAGTCTGGACGTCGGCACGTTATCCATCTGCAAAGCCAAACGCAAAAACATTGCATTTGGTCGACTTCCCACCGGACCACTTCATTCACAAGTTGCCCGGCGAGTTGGAAGCCGACGGGGATGAGCGATTGCAGTCAAACAAAACGCCAGCTTCAAACTACAAACGAATTAGCCAGAGCCTAGCGTCGTTTCGGAAGTTAGCTGCAATGAACAAGCAATCACTGGATGCAGTCGAGTCGTCACTGGATGCAGCAAAACAACAATCGGGGATTTAAAGGGGCAACGTGGAACAATTACTTCACTGGCTGATGATCGTGCTGTTGCCTACCTCTATTATGATTGCCGCGGTAGCGCCCGTGATTCTCTTCGCTGCCTATTGGCGTCGCGAGCAATCGAAGAAGACGAGACAGAATCCGCTAACGCGAGCATTGCTCCGAGCTCCCGGCCACTCGTTACGCAAGCGAATTGACGACCTAGAGATTGGCGTCGACTCTCTGATAATGGCCTGGATGCTCTTGCCGCCGTTGCTTTGCGTGTTCCATCTTTTTGATTCTTACTTTAGAGAAACTCCCGAATCGATAACGCGTATCGTCTTGGAAGGACTGGTGTTCATCGGAGCGTCGATCATGATTGGTCGGAATCTGAAAAAGAAGCTCGATCATTTGCGTTACTACAAGCTTGGACTGGAAGGAGAACTGGCGACCGGCCAAGAACTTGACCAACTGATGTTGGAGGGGTGCCGTGTATTCCATGACATCCCGTTTCCGTACGGCAACATTGACCATGTCGTCGTCAGTCCCAGCGGAGTGTTTAGCGTCAATACGAAGATGCGGGGCAAGCCCAAGGAGGGCGAGGGCAAGGCCGAGATCGTTATCGATTATGAAAAAGGCGAGATTCGATTCCCTGATTTCAAATGGCGAATTCCCAACAAGCAACTTGAAACCGAATCCCGATGGCTCTCGCAACACTTGTCTGCCGCAATGGATGAGTTCATTGAAGCCAAGCCGATCTTGGCTCTTCCCGGCTGGTTCATTTCCAAGCGAATCGGTCGAGGCAAAGTGTTCGTGATCAACCCTGTGAAACCCAAGCGGTTCTTCGTTCAATCACGGCAGGTGCTCTCGGGCACTCGAATCAGCCAATTGGCCCATCACTTGGAACAACTCTGCCGCGATGTGCAGCCGTCATTCCGCGAAGATCCAAATTGGGATAAGCAAACCTAAGGAATCTCCCATGACATCAACGTTTACCTGGCTCGACGATTCCGAAGCGGAGCGGGGCAAGATACTCGATATGATCGATTTGTTTGGTGAGAAACGACTCGCGATAAGTTAGGACGCGGCGGTGTCTAACGAAGACAAATGAATTTGAACCACTGGGCTACCATTCGCATCTCTAAGCAGGGAGGCAGGAATGATTGGGTGAAATCCCATTAGCCGCTTGGGCGTTAGCCCCGCTTGAACCGCTTGAACCGTGGCTAACGCCAAAACGGCTAATCTACCGAAAGACTCCTGCCTATCTGCTTAAGAACCCTCCACTCGCCCCTCCCGGCAGGAGAGTGAAAGTTACTTCAGCCGGATCAGGACTTCGTTGCGGCGCAGTGGGCCGGGAGTGAAAGGCGGATCGTAGGCGGCCGTTTCGACGCCACTTGCGGACGCCGTGTCAGCGCTCTTGTCATGGGCTGCGACCAAGCCTTTGCTTTCCATCCAAACGCGTAGCTTGGCTTCGGATTCCTTGGCGAGCTGGGCATTCAATCGGCCCGAGAACCGCAGCACGGCGAAGCGGCCGCCGGATCGTTTGCGAACGTCAACATCGGAGCCGGTCGGCGAGGGGACGCCACGGACGGTGACGTCCTTGGGCATCACAAATCCCATTTGGACCTGCGAATCCGCTTTGTCGTTTTCCATAAAGACGGGCGTGGTCATGGAGATCTTTTGCTCGGACTCGTTCGCGCCCGAGATGTAGCGGAACAGCTTCATGAAGCTGCCGTCTCGACCTTGCGCGTCAATTTGTGTGGTCGTTGCGACCAACATCAGATCGGGGTATTCGCGGATTTCGTAATTGCCGTCGGTTTCGATGACCTCGTATTCGGCGGACTCGTAACCGGCTCGCGCAGTCACATTCCACGCGAACACTCCGATCGCGACGAAGACGGCAATCGTCGCAAAATAGACCACTGGATTACGAAGCATCGGATCACCTGGGGAAAACGTACGGCGACGAGTCGGGAATCGAATCATCCACCCAGGAATGATAGAGGGGTGGCAAGGTGGCCGGAAAAACCGTGTCGATTGTCAAAACGGCGGATGGAATGACGAACCGCTCCCCCATTGTTCCTGGTGATCGTGAAGTTTGAAGTTTGAAAAATGCGGATGCGAGTTGCGGGTTGTGAAGTCGTCGAATCGCATCGTGTGCAGCCACGGAGCAGCCACGGAGCAGCCAGTCCTTGAGCCTTCGTCGGGTGGCCAGAGTTCCGTTGTGGATCAATTGTGCGCAGAGACCTTTCGAGCAGGAGGTCGGTTTCCTCCACTTCAGTCGGGTCGGCCTCTTGGCGGTCATCCACCCTCCCACCGTTGCCATCCCAGACGAAGCTCCACTGGATCGATGAAGCCGCCTCGTTGATCGAGTCGGCCTCAGGCGGACGCGGCGCGTTGCACCGCTGCATCGACCGCGGCCTCGAGTGCCCGCATCGCCTCGTGCAGCTGCACATCGGTGATCACCAGGGGGACCAGCGAGCGAATGCAAGAGCCGTAGAGCCCGGCCCGGATCATGATCAGACCGCGCTGGAACGCCTCTTCGACAATCAGCGGCGGCAGCACGGCATTGGGCTCCTTGGTCACTCGATCGGTGACAAACTCAAGCGCACACATCGCCCCGGTGCACCGCACGTCGCCGATCACATCGTGCTTCGTCTGCCAGCGGCGAAAGTAGTCTTCGCAGATCGCGCCGATCTCGTTGGCCCGGTCGGCCAAGTGATGTTCACGCAGATAGTCGATCGTCGCCACGGCGCCCGCGCAGGCCACGGGGTTGCCGCCGTAAGTGGACCCCAGACCGCCGACGTGAGGCTTGTCCATCACCTCGGCCTTGCCGGTGACCGCCGCAATGGGCAATCCCGAGCCGATGCTCTTGGCCATGATCACCATGTCCACGTCCCACTCGGTCCCGCAGCCCGGTGTGTGCTCGATGGCAAACATTTTCCCGGTGCGGCAAAAGCCGGTCTGGACCTCGTCGCTGGCGAGCAGGATGCCATGCTGGGCGGTCAGTTCGCGGAGGGCACGAATGTATTCAGGCGGCGCGGGAATGAAGCCACCCTCGCCCTGCACCGGCTCGATAATCACCGCCGCCACACTGGTCGGATCGATCTGCGCCACCAACGCTTTCTTCAAATCACGGATCCGCAGCTCACAGAAATCCTGCGTGCTCATCCCGTCAGGCTTCTCGCGGTATTCGTAGGGGAATGGCACACGATAGACCTCGCTGGCAAACGGTCCGAAACCGCGTTTGTACAGGTCGTACTTGCTCGTCATCGTCATGCCCAACAGGCTGCGGCCGTGAAAGGCTCCCTCAAAAACGATGATGCCCTGGCGGCCGGTGGCGTAGCGGGCAATCTTTACCGCGTTCTCGCCAGCCTCGACACCAGAGTTGCACAAGAGCGTTTTCTTGGGGCCGCGGATGGGCACGATTTCATGCAGTTTTTCGCTCAGTTGCACCATCGATTCATAGGTGCCCACGATGTTGCACAAGTGCAGCAGCCGGTCGACTTGGTCATGGATCGCAGCGGTGACTTCGGGCGGACAGTGACCGGCATTGAGGGCGCCGATGCCGCCGGCCAAGTCGATGAAGACGTTGCCGTCCACGTCCGTCACCGTGGCGCCCGTGGCGCGGTCCGCGACGATCGGACAGGAACGGTACAGCCCGCGGACGGAGGTCGCGTCTCGCCGCGCCAGGATCGCTTGGGCGCGTACGCCAGGCAGAGGGCCGTTGATCCGAATGGTGGTGTCTTGGGTATCGGTATCGCTCGTAGACATCGGTGACGCTCCAAATCGTTAAGGGGTTGACGTTCGAGAGGGGCTAAACACGTTGAAGGTCTCTGGTGCGATTCGATCCGTAGCGTTGCGGACGTCACTTTGTCCCCACGTCGCATCCATCGCACGATCACGCGGTGAGATCACCACCGCGCCCCCGGTCTCGACATCGTAACCCGGCTGCGGGCCGTGACAGATGGAGCCCAACGGATCACGTTCATCGAAGTGGTTCAACAATCGCCACAGGCCGGAGCGTGAGCAGTCCGCCGGATGCCCCTCGAGCCAATCTGCGGCGGTTCGCAGCCGGTTGCGCGTGCTGTACGCCGGCACCGCCCCACGCGGCGGCTCGATGTTGATCAATTCCGAGTTCAAGCAGTGGTTGGTGTGGGCAAGCGTCGACTCTAAGGACCACACGGCGATGCGGGTGGGCGAGCGTTCTACGCTGTACCCGGTGCTTTCCGCATCGAGCAGCAGGTAGTGGTGGGCGCCAGCCACCGGTGCTGCGTTCAACAGCGTCAGCGCTTCGTCGGCGTTGCGAGCACGAAGCATGCGGCGTACCACACTGGTCCACATCACGCCCGGGCGACCGTCGGAGGTCACCATGTTGTTGATCCCGATGGCAAGACCATGTTCATTCACGCCAATCATGGCGGGGCACCCCGTCACGGTGAACACCACCGCGGCGGGCTGATCGGTCGAGCGCAGGTCTAGCACGCGGATATACGGAGTGGCCGAGGGATGCATGTCCCAAGTTTGCGCCAACAAGGGTCGCCCGTCCGCGGCCACTTTGGCGGCAACTAACACGGCGGTGCACTGGCCTGGATCATCGATCGGCTTCTGGCCGGATGCCGAGCCGCCGCGAAGGGCGTCGACAAAGTCCGTAAAACCGCCTGTCACCAACAGATCGCAGGCGGGCACGTCTGCGGCCCGAGCGATGCCCTCAAGTTCGGCCGTCACGAGGTCGTCGTAACGCTGCTGATGTGCCCAGCAAGCGTTGGCCAACGCCGTGGGGTTCACCGTCGCGCGGCCTTCCCCGATCCAGAAACGATCGTAGCAAAGCCGCATACGCTCTTCGGTCAGCGTTTGAATTTCGGTACGAAATGCGGTGCCGTGGACGCGGCCCATCGCCTCGGCATCGCCGTCAATTTTCAGCGTTTCGATGGAAGGCATAAAGCGGTGTTCCTGGTCAGGATGGACACAACAGCGGCACCAATCGATGATTAGAAATCGAGAGTACGTCAAACTCTGATTTTAGGGTAGTGGTCGAGACGACGCGTCTCTAGCACCCAGACAGGAATCATTGAGAGAAATCCCATCAGCCGTTTGGGCGTTAGCCTGGGTTGTGGAAAAGTTGGGCTTGCGTTTTTTGGGGTTTGCGCAATTTTCATCCCAACGGGATGACAGAAGGTAGCCGGTGGTTTGAGCGCAGCGAATACCACCGCAAGGCCAGCGGTTCGGATTCCGGGGATGTCGCTACGCTTATCCCCGGCTATTCTCCAAAAAATCCCTTCGGGATGAAGACAAAGCCTTCAGGACAAAGCCTTTAGAACAAAGATCGCGGAACAAAAATGCCTTCACGAAATGCTCTGTCCCTACCGAAGATTTAGCAGCCCAGCGTTAGCCCTGGTTGAACGTGGGAACCGCCGTTAGCGGCAAAACAGCGCGTCCCCTCTCCCTCGCGAACTTGCCTAAGACGCCCCTGCCTAAGACGCCCCTGCCTAACGGGCCCCCGCCTAGCGCGAACCCGCCTAGCGCGAACCTGCCTAGCGCGAACCCGCTCCACCGTACACTGGAGCCGATCGCGTTCTTGATCCACTTGGGGCGGTGAAAACGACGGTCCCTTCCTCTGCTATCGGTGCGTTCTGACCTCCGAGAACGTGAGGCGGTAAACACAGCGCCGAACGTCACAAATGATTCGGGAACGAGCACCGCCAGCGTGCTCACCCTGCGAATGCCGAGTGAACAGGGTCCCCAGTGAACATGGTCCCGAGTGAACAGGGACCTCAGTGAACAGAGACCTCAGTGAACATAGAAACGTTCGATGAAGCGGAGCGACAACGATCGCACAGCGATCAACGCAAACGCAATGCGCTGGCACGCATCACGTTTATGCTCCAACGTTCAAGCGTCGCAGACAGCCTAAAACGCCCTTGCTGATCGGCGTCAGCCGTGTCCGGTTGAACTGGTCGCCGAGCTTGCGAATCGCCTCAGCCTGAGTTGGATAGGGATGGATCGCGCTGGCGATTTTCCCTAGCCCCAAACCGCCGACCATCGCGACCGTGATTTCGGAGATCATGTCACCCGCGTTCTCGGCGACGATCGTCGCGCCCACGATCGTGCCGGTTCCTTTCTTGGTGTGAATCTTGACGAACCCATCATCTTGGCCTTCTAAGATCGCGCGATCGACATCGGCAAAGTGTTGAATGTACGTGTCAATCTCGACTCCCGCTTGCTTGGCTTCCTGTTCGTAGAGACCAACGTGGGCGATCTCAGGCGATGTATAAGTCGCCCACGGGATGACGAGATCGCTGGCCTTTTTCTTGCCAAACGGCCCCACCGCAAACAGTGCATTTTGGATCACGATGCGGGCTTGAAAGTCGGCGGCGTGCGTGAACTTGTACTTCGAACAGATGTCGCCCGCGGCATAGATGCGAGGATTGCTGGTCTGCATGAAATCATTGACGTCGACCCCTGCGTGGTCGTACTTCACCTTCACCGCCTCGAGGTTCAATCCGTCAACGTTCGGTGCGCGACCGACCGCGATCAACAATTGGTCGACGATGGTCTCACTCGGCTTGCCGTCTTGAGTGACTTGAACGCGAATGGCCCCGTCATCGGCAGGACCGACTTTCATATCCTTGCTGTCAAACATCAATTGAATGCCATCGCGCTCAAAATGCTTTTGCACCACGGCGGCGGCGTCAGCGTCTTCACGTGGAAGAATGTGATCGCCACGTTGAAACAGAAAGACCTCGCTGCCGAAGCGAGCAAACGCCTGTGCCATCTCGCTGCCGATCGGGCCGCCGCCGACGATTCCAAACCGGCGGGGAAGTTCCGTCAGCGAAAACAGACTCTCATTCGTCAAATAGTGAACCGAGTCCAGACCCTCAATCGGTGGAGCCGACGCCCGCGCGCCCGATGCGATCACCGCTTTTTTGTAATGGAGCGGAGTGACGGAGCCATCACCACGTGTCACCATGATGGTGTTGTCATTGACAAACGCGCCTTGGCCAAAGAAGACATCGATGCCCAGGTCAGAGAAGCGTTTGGCCGAATCGGCGGGACTGATCGATGCCCGCAAACGACGCATCCTCTGCATCGCTTTGGCAAAGTCGACGGCGACCCCCTCAGGCACCTCGACTCCGTAGGGCGATGCGTCACGCACCGTCGCCGCAACCCGGGCCGCTCGGATGACACCTTTGGACGGCACGCAGCCCACGTTCAAACAATCTCCCCCCATCAATTCTCGCTCGATTAACGCGACGCGGGCGCCAAGTCCGGCGGCTCCGGCAGCCGTCACCAGCCCCGCCGTTCCAGCACCGATGACGACCAAATGATAGGGTTGGCTCGGTGTCGGATTGGTCCACGTCGGCGGATGGACGTTCGCTTCAAGCTTTGAGTTGTGTTCGTCGTGAGGTTGCAATTGGATCAATTCAGAGGCCATCGGTAGGTTTCTTTCGTTCGTGAATGGTACAGAGTGTGTCAGTCGACGGTGTTAGCCGCGGGTTTCCGTTGGGAGCCGTACGAGCCCCACGGCTAGCGTGGCCGGCTCACGTCATGGGGCACGTTGTTGGTCATGTCGTGGGTCATACAGTGGGTCATGTCGTGGTCGCTTGTTTTGGGGTCCGCTTGATGTACTTCATCGCGAACCGAACGATCAGCGGAAACAAACCGAGCAGCACAAACGCAATCACGATTTGAAACAGCTGACTTGGACTGAACACCGCTCCGATGCCCTCATCGGCCAGCGTTTGCAAGTCCGGGACGCTAGAGCCGGCATAAACGTAGACCGCGGTCCCGGCCAGCATCCCCAATTGGCTGACCCACCAAAACGTCACCGTTCGGACCGGAGTCAGCCCCATCACGGCGTTGATAACAAAGAAGGGCACGGCCGGGATCAGTCGCAACGTGAACAGAAAGAACGGACCTTCCTTTTCCAAGGCCTCGTTAAAACTTTCCAGCCGCTGGCCAAATCGCTTTTGAATCGAGTCGCGAAACAAAAACCGGCTCAACAAGAAAGCCAACGTCGCTCCGGCAGTCGAAGCAAAGCTGACGAGCACCAGACCGCGAAGCAGACCGAAGTACCAACCGTAGACGAGCGTCAATACGGCGGCGCCCGGGAGCGAGAGTCCCGTCGCGAGGACGTAAACGAGAAACGCGGCTCCATAAACCAAGATCGGATGATCGGCTTGGAACGTGCGGAGACCGCTTTCTTGTTTGGCTAGGTTTTCGAGGCTCAGCAGGTCGCCAAACTGGGTGTAAGCAATCACGCCGATTGCGACGACGACCAAGAAGACCACCCACTTCTTGGCATTCCCCGACTTGTTCGCTACCGCCGAGACTGCATTTTCCGATGCCATGATTTTTCCAGTACCTAAAGTTTCTCTCGGCAGCGTGTGCTGCCATGCAATTTGAATTCGGCCTGTGTTTAAATAAATGAGGCCGCACGATTCGATTCCTTCACCAACGCTTCGCAAGCGTTTCGGTTAGTGCACCGAATTTCTCCTTCTCCTATCGAGGCCGCTTGTTCGATAGGCTGTTGAGTTCCCACTCGTACGGCAGCCACTCAATCTGCGGTGTTACGCCCGCGGCGAGCGTTTGCTCCAGCGATGGAGCGTAGCGAGACGCAAATTCGAGCGGGCTGCCGGCGACTTGCGTGAAATCGCCCCCGTACCAACTATAAAGTTTTGTCAGTGACGCCGTCGAAGTCTCTCGGTCAAACCGGAACCAAGTCGCGTGGTCATGGACGTACTGCGATTGTTCGTGCAGTTGTCGTTCCAACCGAGCTGCCGTAAACGCCTCATTTCGCAGAGGCGGGCAGCTCGAAGCGGCACACACCAATGCAAAGTGAACGCGCGGCTCGATGAATTTCGGGCGAATTTGCTCATGCTCGATCTGGTTTAAACTCCACACGTTCCCTCCGATGTTCCAGCGAACGGCGTCCCAACGCGTTTCCTCCGCAATCTGCTGGATCGAGCGGATCGGGTAGTGATCGAGGATCAACTTCAACGTGCTTGCGTTGTAGGCGTTGATCAGTAACGCGAGTTTTTCGTCGCGTCCCATTTCATCCAGAGGCGCCGCGGCGATCGATTCAAGGTACGCGTCCAGCTCCGCAACATTTGCTTTCAAGCCGATGTAGTCGACCCAACCTTCCGCGTCCACGTATCGGCCCAGCAGCGAGTCGAACGCGGCATGATCGAAACTCGGACCCGCTGCGTTGTCCGCGTAAGCCTCGCTCAGCTCGACCCGAGGCGGGCCAAACAGCCGAACAATCAAGTTTTCGAACGGCAAAAACGTGGCGAGGGTCACCAGCGCCACAAGTGCGACGATCACGAATGCCCACGGTCGGACCATAGGCCTCCGGGGGACATCCTCGCTCATCCAAAGCGGCGTTGGGCTCCAGCGATCCTGAAGCTTTTTGATATTGTTTTCCATGCGAGGGCCAATGGGATTGACTGGATCGAATCGGAAACGACGAAGGGTCGCTACCGAGCACACCCACGAAGACGTGCCAACCGTCAAATCCTTACAGCATTTCGCATCGCCCCGACGCTCGAGAGGGTCGAAACGGCGAAGGGGACGAGATACGTCAACCCAATTTTGACAAAATGGGTGCGTGTCAACTCGCCGCTGAGGACGACATCCCCCTGGTTGATGACCATCAGAACCGTTCCCACGACAACGCTGTAGCCAAGCCCACGCCGTACAACGGATCGCTTCGTAGCGAGCCTTAGCCAATCACGCATGATCTCTCTGCTCTCAAAGGGCACGGGGGAAGACGGTAAATTTCTAGCGTTTGTGAGTTCGAGCACAGACGCTCCGGCGGTAGACGGCGACGATAATGCAGTGGCGGCATACCCGAAAGCACTTCGCATTCCTGCCACCCAAACGATCGTCTCCCATCCATCAATCGAGGAATCGCGTCATGGTCCGCCAAACCAACGAAAATCACGACCTGTGGTCGGATTGCCCGCCTGGGACGATTGCACATCTACACGACCGAATCGTCTCTCAACGCAAACGTCAAGTCGCCATCCGCATTGGCGGCCCGATGATCGTCGTCATGCTACTCGCTCTCGGCATGGGTCGTTTCAGCCAAACCTCGTCGCAACCATGCCCCGAATTTAACTTTGGCGGCGTGACGTGCAGCGACGTGCAAACCCACTTCCAAGCGTTCACCATGCATGAACTGGAACCCGCCCAACACGAAGCCATGGCAATCCACTTGGACCAGTGCCCGAATTGCCGCGACATCTTGAAAGCGACGAAAGTCCCAGCCAGCAACATCGTGAGCCGTCCGGTCTCAACCCAATTTCGAGGCACTCGTGCGTTGTCCATCCTTATTCCTTGGGATCAGTGATTCCTTGAGACCCATAAAGGATTCCTCGGGCCCCGTGAACGATTCGTTGGGATCAATAAAAACCGGAGGGCTCGCGCCCTGCCGCGAAAAACGTAACGCAACGGTCTCATGCGAAGGCGTGAAAACCGCAATGCCCTATCGGTGCTACCGCAGGACAGGGATTCTGCGATCGACCGATGCGGCCAGTTGTTCCGTGTTGACGAGCACGATCTTTCGTCGACCGACATGAATCAGACCTTCCGATTTCAAGTGGCCCAGTAGGATTGTCACGGTCTCGCGAGTGCTGCCCATCAAATTGGCAAGCTCCTGATGCGCCAATTTGATTCGCAACCGGATGCCTTCGGAATCACAAACGCCAAACTGTTCCGCCAAATCAAGTAGCAAGTGGATCAAACGATCGCGGTTAGAGAGGAACATCAAGTTCTTCAATCGGCGTTCAATACGGTGCCGGCGCAGTCCGACCATCTTGGTGATCTCCAACGCCACTCCATTGTGATGCGACATCAACTGCTGGAGCTCCTCCGCAGGGATCATCACCACCGTTGCGGCGTCGACCGCTTCCACGTATTCGTCTCGCGCGGCCTCCGCAAAAATAGCCAACTCACCAAACAGTTCTCCTGGCTCCACAAACGCGAGGATGGACTGTTTTCCGTCCGACGTGAGATTACAAACTTTCACGAGGCCCTTGGCGAGCAAGAAGACGCTGTCCGCTTTCTCGCTCGGCAGGTAAACAGGACTGCGAGCGGGAAACGATCGCGAGCGACTTCGCGACTCGAGTCGCTTGATCTCTTCGGGAAGCAGTTTCCCGAAGATGTCACAGTTTTTAAGGTGCCACAATTTTTCAGGCATTCGTTCGCTCTTTCGTCTTGGATGACACTCGAAACCTGAAACGGCAAAGGATGATGGGGGTGGAAATCGATCGCCAGGACGATCGAGCACTCGATTCTTTACGGACAATACTCTCGAATCCGCAAACTACTTTCCGGTTCGACCGGAAGGCATCGCGTACTTTGCCGGGTTGGCAAGAAACATTTGACGCTGCTCATCGCCGGGGAACAGGTATCGCATGCCCTGATAAACCGTTGCAATTCCCGGATCACCTTGGATCTCTTGATTCATCTCGACACGGCAAACCGAGCACTTGCCGTCGAACGCGAGGTCGACATTCGCGTACGTTTCAGGGCTCTGTAGGAACTCTCGCTTCTGTTCCTCGCCTGGAAACAGGAACAAGCGATTGCCATAGAGCACGGGGAATTGCACTTTGCCCGGCATCGTTTGTCCCATCTTGACCGAGCAAACCGTGCAGTCGCCGCCCATCGCAGGCGTGTACTTTGCCGGATCGGAGACGAACATTTGCTTCTGTTCTTCGTTTGGAAAGAGGTAAGTTTTGCCGTCGTAGGTGACCTGGTACTCAGGTTTGCCGGGAACCCATTTCTTCATCTCAATCACGCACACCGCGCAATATCCATCCAGTGCGACGGTGGCCGGTGCCGTCCGACTTTGGCTGCCGCCTGCGGCCGCTCGGGCTGGCGGCTTGGCCTTCGGTCGGGCGGTCCGTGTTCCCGATTGTGCGTGAGCGGAATGACTCGCGGTGACGAACACCGACAGCGCGACAACCGCGAACCCTAACGGGCGTTTGAAAGGGCTTTTGGTGGTTTGTTGAAACATAAAATGTCTCCTGGAAAGGAAGTGAAGAGTAAAAGCATGGGTGCGTGCATCCACGTAGACGAACCAACGGCGACTTCCTTACAAACGACGAAAGAAATTTTTTGGCGAGCTGGCTGGGTTGGGGAACTGGCTGGGTTGGTGAGCCGGCTGGATCGCACGCATGATTCAATGAGCACGAAACTTCCCCGACCGACCGACCAGACAGCAGACGGTAGACAGCAGACGGATGCGTCCGTCGTCGATTGCCGTCACCCTGAGACACTGTCACCCTGAGACACTGTCACCCTGAGACACTGTCACCCTGAGACACTGTCACCCTGAGACACTGTCACCCTGAGACACTGTCACCCGAGGACACGGGGGGTAATCGACGCGGGGTAGTAGGCACCGGGCAATCGGACACCGGGCAATCGGACACCGGGCAATCGAACAGCGGGCAATCGAAGCAGAATGGGATGCTGCTGACGTCAAGCGACGTTTGCGTCCACAAAGAACGCTAAGAACATCCGAGAGATCGGTGGTCTCAGACCAGAATGGTCCGCCACATCCAATCCCGCGTCGACGCCGCTGGGGGACGATCGTCGCTGGGGGACGGGGAAACGTTGGGTGACGGGCAAGCGAATCGATCTCCGAAGATCATCGATCGGTCGATGAGAGCGCTCGCTTGATCCTCTGTCGAGCTTCCGCAGAGAGTCTGGCACTCGCCTCGCCAGCACTCGTTTCGCCAGCAGTCGCTTCGCCAGCGTCCGTTTCGCTGGGATTCGTCTCCGCAGCGTCCACGTCTGCCCCGTGTTGTCGCATTCCGTTGCGAAGCCGGAGCAGGTCACGACGAAACGCGGAACAGAGGCGGCACATGCGCAGGTGCATCCACATCTCCATTCGCTGCCGCAAGGTCAACTTGTGGTCGAGCGATTCGGAGACAAGCTTCGAAATTTCCTTGCAACTGAGCATATTGAGCGTCCGGTTAATCGTTTTCTTGATTCCAGCGGGTTTTCATACAGTTCGCCAAGCGAATGCGCGCCCGATGTAACAAGACCCATAGATTAGACGGCGTAATCGACAATTCCTTACAAATTTCTTCGCTGCCCATCTCGTCCATTTCTCGAAACGTGAACGCGTCGGCTTGATTGCGGGGTAATCCATCCAAGCACTGGCTAAGAATCGGCCAAAACTCCTCTCGCTCAAGTGGATCGAGAGGTTGCAGTAGCGACGACCGTACACGCTGGCGCCAATTTCCGTTTCGGTCAAACATTTGGTCCAGCGGATCGCCATCCCCGTCGTCGGTTAAGTCCGTGGTTCGATTGCGCTGACGAACCAAGTCGATTATTTTGCGTTTCAGGATTCCAAACAACCAGCCACGCACGGATCCCTGTCCGGAAAACTGGCTGAAATGTTCCAACCCAGCCAAAAAAGTTTGCTGCACCACTTCTTCGGCCGCCTCCGCGCTGCGGAGTCGCGATAGCGCGTACCGGTAGAGACAATCGCCATACTGATCAACCCACGCCGTCGGCTCTGACGACGCGAGCACATTTGCCTCACCGGGAAGTTCCATAGGTCTCCTCTAACCATGCCGCTATTCTAGTGGGGCTAAATCTAGCCGGACATGGGGGCATCTAGTCTGTGAGCTAGCTCACAAAACACTCAAACATCTCATCCGCCAACACCGCCCAAGGGCTGATCGCAACGCAGCGAGTTAGCAATCGGAAATCGAAATGCCTCGGAAATCAAAATACAGGGCGCGAACAATCGTTGCGGGCGTTCTGACGCGTCGGATAGAATTCATCCGATGCCCCCCGATCAAAAACTCCTATCGACGAGCAAATTCCTCAGCCTCGTGCTCAGGCACCGACCGGATGTCGTCGGGATGAATTTGGACGACGAAGGTTGGCTCAATATCAATGAGCTGATTGCGGGCGCCAACGAGCGTGGCACGAACTTGACGTTGGAACGGCTTCACGAAGTCGTCGCGACGAATGACAAAAAGCGATTTGCCTTGAGCGATGACGGTCTTCGTATTCGAGCCAGCCAGGGGCACTCGATCACCGGAGTCGACTTGAAGCTTGAGCAAAGGACGCCGCCCGACACGCTTTATCACGGAACCGTCGCCGCGTTCATCGAAAGCATTCGAGCGAACGGTCTGCAAAAACGATCTCGAAACCATGTGCACTTGTCGACCGACGAAGAAACCGCGAGCAAAGTCGGATCGCGACGCGGCAAGCCGATCCTCCTTCGCGTCGCCGCGGCGGCAATGCATCAAAACGCACACCGGTTCTACCGATCGGCCAATGGGGTTTGGTTGGTCGATTCCGTGCCGACGCCCTATTTGACGTTCCCGGAGCAAATGGATTGAGCCGCGACTCCATTATCGGATGCCTCTTGGGGACCGCGGTTGGCGATGCGCTGGGTCTGCCCTATGAAGGCGTCTCGCCACAGAGAGCCGAGCGACTACTCGGGCCGCCAGATCGCTACCGATTCTTGCTTGGACGCGGGATGATTTCGGACGATACCGAGCACACTTGCATGGTGGCTCAGTCGATGATCGAAGCACGAGGTGACGTCAATGTCTTCACGAGACGCTTCGCGAGTCGATTGCAGTGGTGGATTTTGGCGTTGCCCGCGGGGGTTGGCAAAGCGACGGCTCGATCCGGAATCAAGCTGTGGTTGGGATTCAAACCGAGAAACGCAGGCGTCTTTTCTGCGGGCAACGGGCCAGCGATGCGAGCGGCGATCGTGGGTGCGGCGCTGGACGACGTTTCGCTGATGTTGGAAACGGTGCGTGCCTCTTCCCGACTAACCCATAGCGATCCGAAGGCCGAATACGGAGCCATCGCGGTTGCGTTGGCAGCCAAGCATGCGCGGGATCACGAAACCGTTGACGCGAACGTTTGGCTCGATCAAGTGATCGAGGCCATCGGCGATGAAGGAGCTGAACTCGTGGACCTGCTTCGCCGAGCCAGCGAGAGTGTCAACGAGGGCCAATGCACGACGGCGTTCGCCGAGTCATTGGGACTGGCAAACGGCGTCACGGGATACACGTACCACACCGTTCCCGTTGCGATTCACGCCTGGCTCTCTCACCCCAACGACTTTCGCCAAGCCGTCACCACCATGATCCGCTGCGGAGGCGATGCCGACACGACCGCCGCAATCGTGGGCGGGATCGTCGGTGCCGGAGTCGGACGCGAAGGAATCCCCGAGGAATGGATCGCCCGCATCAGCGAGTGGCCACGTAGCACCGCATGGATGCAGCGACTGGGTGAATCGCTCGCCAACGCCATCGCTGGCGACCCGACTTGCAACGCCCCGACATACAACATCCCGGCCCTCAATCCCGTAGCCGTCCTGATCCGCAATTTGATGTTCCTGATCATCGTGCTCTTTCACGGCTTCCGCCGGCTCGCGCCACCCTATTGATGGTCCGATAACAAGCCTGGACATTGGAGATTGCGAAGCAGCTAAACAGGAATGATTGGGCGAAATCCCATCAGCCGCTTGGGCGTTAGCCCCGGTTGTGGAAAAGGTTTTTGGGTTTGCGCAATTTTCATCCCGACGGGATGACAGACAGTAGCCGGTGGTTTGAGCGCAGCGAATACCACCGGAAGGGATTCCGGGGATGTCGCTACGCTTATCCCCGGCTATTCTCTAAGGATCCCTTCGGGATCAAGACACAGCCTTCAGGACAAAGCCTTCAGGACAAAAATTGCGGAACAAAAATGGCTTCGCGAAATGCTCTGTCCCTACCGAAGATTTAGCAGCCCAGCGTTAGCCCCGATTGAACGTGGGAACCGTGGCTAACGCCAAAACGGCTAAGATGCCGAAAGACTCCTGCCTACCTGCTTAACTCCATCGCTGGCGACCCGACTTGCAACGCCCCGACATACAACGTCCCGGCCCTTAATCCCGTGGCCGTCCTGATCCGCAATTTGATGTTCCTGATCATCGTGCGCTTTCACAGCTTCCGCCGGCTCGCGCCACCCTATTGATGGTCCGATAACAAGCCTGGACATTGGAGATTGCGAAGCAGCTAAACAGGAATGATTGGGCGAAATCCCATCAGCCGTTTGGGCGTTAGCCCCGGTTGTGGAAAAGGGTTTTGGGTTTGCGCAATTTTCATCCCGACGGGATGACAGACAGTAGCCGGTGGTTTGAGCGCAGCGAATACCACCGGAAGGGATTCCGGGGATGTCCCAACCGACCCCGCAGGGTGTCGCAGATGCTCGGTCTACGACACCCTGCGGGGTCGGCGGCGCACTACGGGTTCGGATTCCGGGGATGTCGCTACGCTTATCCCCGGCTATTCTCTAAGGATCCCTTCGGGATCAAGACACAGCCTTCAGGACAAAGCCTTCAGGACAAAAATTGCGGAACAAAAATGGCTTCGCGAAATGCTCTGTCCCTACCGAAGATTTAGCAGCCCAGCGTTAGCCCCGGTTGAACGTGGGAACCGTGGCTAACGCCAAAACGGCTAAGATGCCGAAAGACTCCTGCCTACCTGCTTAACTCCATCGCTGGCGACCCGACTTGCAACGCCCCGACATACAACGTCCCGGCCCTCAATCCCGTAGCCGTCCTGAACCGCAATTTGATGTTCCTGATCATCGTGCGCTTTCACAGCTTCCGCCGGATTGCCCCACCCTACTGATGGGCAGATTACAAATCTGCAGATTGCAAAATGGTCATCGGTGGCATGGGTTGGAAACGCGGAGGAACGGAGGAGCGGAGGAGCGGAGGAGCGGAGGAGCGGAGGAGCGGAGGAGCGGGGAGCAGAGCGACACTGTAAGGAAGGAAGAGAGGGTGACGACATGACTGAGCATGAACTAATCGCTGCGATCATTGGAGCTGCGATTGAAGTGCATCGACGTTTAGAACCAAGATTGCGGGAATCCGTCTACCGAAGGTGTCTCGCGTACGAGCTGCGTCAACGTGGCTATCACGTGGTCGAAGAAAGACTGGTGGCACTTGAATACGACGACTTGCACGAGGCCCAGTGCCTTGCGTGCTGAGCTGTTGATTAAGGAACGGGTGATTAAGGAGCTGAAAGCCAAAGCAGCAATTCTCCCATTCTCCCATTCTCCCATTCTCCCATTCTCCCATTCTCCCATTCTCCCATTCTCCCATTCTCCCATTCTCCCATTCTCCCATTCTCCCACTCTCCCACTCTCCCACTCTCCCACTCTCCCACTCTCCCACTCTCCCACTCTCCCACTTATTGCGGGCGATCAGCGCGGAATGCCGCGGCAAACAAAACGAGCGCGGCGATGGCACACAACAACGTCGCCGCCCGGTAGCTGCCCCATTGGTCATGCGTCACGCTGAAGAGATACGGGCCGACCGCGGTGCCAGCAACCACGATCGAGGTCGAGAATCCAGAGATCGCGCCGAGATGCGTTCGGCCATAAAAACGCGGCCACGTCACTGCGGAAATGATCCCGAACATGCCTTGCATCAATCCCATCCCCAACACCGCAAAAACAACCGCCCCGCGGATATCCAAGAACGACAGACTCAGCGAAAGCGTCATGAGTCCAACCAGTTGAACCATCGCCAGATACTTCAACTTGACGAAGTCACTCAGCCAGCTGCCCACAAATTCCACCACCACACTGACACAGGCGGCCGGCACAAAAATGGCAACCGCCTGGCTGCGCTGCATGCCCGCATCCGCGAAAATGGACACGACATGAAAGGCGAAGGACGTTAGCAGGAAGCCAGAGAGAACGACGCTGAACGTGAACACCCAGAAACTGTAGGTTCGGCGAGCTTCGGACAGCGTGAACTGACGGCCGCTCAAGGTTTCCGCATGCGTTTTTCGGTTCTTCTTCGCGAAGGAGCCGTCGGGCACCAAGCCATGGTCTTCTGGTCTCGATCGCCCCAAACATAACGCCAGCAACGAAAACAGGGCCACGATCACGGCAATCGACTGCCAAGCCCACGACCAACCGCCTTTTTGGATCAGCCATTCAAAAAAGGCCGGAGTCACGGAAAACCCAAAGGCGACCGCGATCCCGATGAATGCCAACGCCATGCCACGTCGCTGTTCAAACCACTCCAGCACCATGTTGCGTGACGACAAGGTCAACATCCCCTGGCCAAAGAAACGCATCCCGAAGAAGCCCAAGCACAAGACGGCAAACGAGGCGTGATCGCGGGAATCGTCGGGCAACATCGCTGCGACCGACTCGGCGATTTCGGCCGAAAAACTCATCCCCGTCAAGACGAGTGCCAACATCGCCGCCGAGAACGCGGACACCCATCGACCGCCAAGCCGGTCGTACCAACGCCCCGCCCGGGTGATCAACAACGCGCTGGCGATTGTGCCCGCCAGGTAGGCAAAGCTGATCCAGCTCCGCGACAACTGGTGAGCTTCGATCAAAAAGTCCGTAAATACCGAGACGCCAACGGTTTGCCCCGGGGCACTGGCCAACACCCCCAACGTGCCACACACCAACACCACCGTGCCGTAAAAGAACGGTAGCCGAACGGGATCAAACGGAACGTTGGCGAACCGTGGTCGAGGGTGAAGCTTCGGGGTCTCGCGATCAGATTTCATATGCGGTGCCATCGCAATGGAGGACGAAGCGCTCATTGGAGGCTACTTTGCTCACCAAGTCAGCGGGGATTGACACCGCGATCGCTCGCTCCCGCTCGAAATCAACTTCGTCGTCTTTCCCCCTCGCCCCAAACTTCGGAGACGCCCGGAGGAACTCGGAGACGGCCGGAGGAACTCGCATTGATCGGAACTCGCATTGAATTGGGCACCGATCCCACTTCACCCTCCCCAGGGCGGGTCGCAAGGAACGAGCGGGGGAAGGCAAAACGCGACCAAGCCAGCAGTCTCTTTCGCCTGAGGAAGGCAAGAACTTGGGCAAGCCCGAAGGGATGTCGACCGCAAAGAATTAGCGGCCCTGCATTGGTTTACGGCGAACCGCGGTTACCCGGCCACGAACTCGCGACGGCGGATTGAATCAACACGCCGTCACGCTTCGGGGGAGGACAGGCCGGGAACAGCGGCAATCGCGCAACTTCGAAACCGACCGCAGTCAATGCGGACTGCCGAGTCCGGCTTACACCAAAGTCTTGCTGAATAACACCAGCATTCTCTGCCAAGCCTTTTCCGCCTGTTCCTCGTTGTGGACCCTGCTGTCCGGCGGACACCAGCCATGGCCGGCGGGATACACCTCGATCTCGGCTGGCAATTTGGAATCGGCAAAGGCTTCCTTCAGCGTGGTCTTGGCCTCGGGATCGCGTTCGTCATCGTTCTCCGCAATCGCGATCAAGAACGAAGCCTTCATTTGCGGGACTAGCAGATGGGGACTGTCCGGTTTGTCGGTAACCAATCCGCCGCCGTGGAAACTGGCGCCCGCTCCGACACGCTCGGCCACCGCCGCAGCGGTTCGCATCACAATGGGGCCACCCATACAATAGCCCGTCGTTCCGACTTTCTTGTTCTTATCGACTTGAGGCTGTTTGTCGAGCCAGGCGATGAAGGCTTTCGCATCGGTTTGGTGTGTCGCCGCGTCGAGGGACCGAGCCAGGGGACGGACGTCCGCGATCGGCGTGTTGGCTCCCTTGGAGGCGGTCGGTGCTTTCTGGATCCGGTAGAACGGATTGACGACCAAAACGCTGTAGCCCGATTCGGCAAGTCGCTTTGCCATTTGGCGAAACGCGGGTCGCAGCCCAAAGATATCGGGCCAAATCAGCACGGCGGGATGGGAGCCAGTTTGCGGGGTCACGAAGTAGGCATCGCAATGGCCGTCGGGAGTTTCAATCGTGACATCGCGGTCACTCACCTCCACGGCGTCAGCCGCGCGGGGCAGCAACATTGCCGCCCCAACGCCAGCGGCTGCGATCGCACTAAAGTCACGTCGGGAATACTTCTTCAAATCGTCGTCAAAATGATCTTGATCGCACATCAGATGCCTCATCTCTAGGGAAGGGTTGCAATACCAACGGAGCAGCGAACCATGGTATCAGGCAAATGAAGCGGAGACGAGTCGGAATCGCCGCATCGTCGCCCTATAGTCGCCGCATCGTCGCCAGATAGTCGCCGGGACGCTCCGCGGTCCGATGTGTTCTCACCATCCCCAACACATTCCGCCGTCCGGTCATATAAGCACCTCGGCAGAAGTCTTTCGGCATAGCTCCTCACAGCGGCGAAGCTGCAACACGTAGACTAGGCTTCCAGCCTGGGTTCGATGGAGTCTCCAGGCTGGAAGCCTAGGCTACGTTAGCGGAGGTGCATCGTCGCCAACACATTCCACCGTCCGATGTGTCCTTACCCCCTCATCCCTAAGATGATTTTTTGTCACCAAAGCTACCGCAGCAGGCCGAGGACTCGAGCAATCGTTCGACGTCTGCGGCCAGGTCACGGTCTTCAATCGAGTGCAGGAACCAGCGACGCTCGGTATCAACCATCTGCACTGCCTGGTTGAACAGCGAGCGGATTTGTTCGTGACGGTCGGTGTGGGTCATGGCAAGTTCAGGGAGTAAGCGAAGCGCAGTGCACACAGGGCGGTCAAACGACACCAATGTGTCGATTTGCACGGTCCAGAGCATGATAGCTCGATTCCCACCACGATCCCACCACCTGTTTGCTTTGGAGCATCCACATTGGCAACGAAGCGGTTGCTTCCGGCCAGCGGCCAGCGTCTCGCTCAGCGTACTCCAGCCCTATTCCAAGTTTTCAATTTTCAATTGTCAATTTCACTTTTTCAATCCAACATTTCCGCATCATCATCTCGCCTGCCTTCGCAGCGACGATTGCTATCGATTTTCCAATCCAAGGAAGCACTTGCGTCGGTGCCAAGCGAGCCGCTTCATCGACGGCCAAAGCCGTTCATCACGCGGCAAGATCAGACGTTTGCCTGCCATCGACGCCAGAGATTCTTGCGTCGGGCAAGCTTCATCAAAGGCGTTGGGGGCGACGATCACGCGGTAGTCATCCTCGATACTCCAGAGCCCGAGATCGAACAACCAATGAGCATTCTTGCAGAGCGCGATGCCGTTTTGCGGATCATCGTTCCGCGAGCGGGCGAAGGGATGGATGTGGGCGGCATCGACGATACTGTGGCCAGTGATGGTCGTGATGCGGTAGCCCGTTAGCGCGCAGGTGTGACAGTAGGCTGCGACGACATCGACGCGGAAGCGTGCGGTGCGTCCTTCGGCGCGGGCTTCGCCGTCCACTTCGGCAGCGAGTTCATCCAACGTGGCCGAGTCAGCCGGCGGCACGATTCCGGCAAGTTCGTACAGGGCGATCTGTTCGGCATGCTCAAAGTAATTTGAAATCAGCGTGTAACCGGCGGCTTGCTGAAAGCGGCTCGATTGCAACGCAGCAAAAAATGCGTCAGACAGCCGGACCGACACCGTTGACTCGCGATGTTTCGATGGCGCCGCGTCCGCTTGCAGGGGAGTCCAAAGTTTGGAGGAACCCAGGTGGTGAAACGGCAACCGAACATCGGGCCGTTGCGAACGGCGATGGGCCACGATGGACCAATACACCGAAAAGCGAAACGCCAGATCAGGCGTCAGTTTTAAAAGCGGATCGCGAAGCAGACCGGATTTAGCAAGCTCCAGAACGACCAGCAGCAACAGCGGCTTATGCGGGGCGATGCCCTTGGAGCGATCGACCCGCAATTTAGCGAGCTTCTTGATAATTTTGTCGTACTCGTCTGCCACGATCGCGATATTGCTTCGTCTATACCCATTGACACTGGTTTGCATTCTATGAGACCGCAGCACCATGTGCACCCGCGGACGCGTCCGAGCAGAAGGTTCCGCTGCGAAGCACGGGACGATCGATTCAATTTACAGCACCAACTGAATAAAAGTGGGCATTCTCTCAAGGAACAATCAGGCAAAAAAAGGGTGCGAAATATGGATTTGCCACACCTCCGGCCCCACCTATCTGACACACGCGGGGCACAGGGACCGCCCGCCGATCCGCACCGCGGAGCCTCCTGCCGTCTACACGCTGTCTTAACGCAGATACCTGGGACTTCCGAACACGATGTAAAACACTCGAGTGCGAGTAATTACAATGAATCGTATTACCTTTGATCATTCCCCCGTTTCGAAAAACCAATCGAACCGAAGCCGGCCATATACGCCAGCGGGCGCAACATCCGAAGGGTCAAACGCCCGCGATTTCCAAGGGTTCCGTTCGAATTCACCGTTTTAGTCAGCTTGTTTGGTGGGGTGGGTAAGCGTAAATTATTTCCTCTTCACATCAAGCAGATCAAAGCGAAACAGGTATCGGTATTCAGCCAGCATGAGCAAGGGCGATAAAACAATCGAATCGAAGGTCGACACCGGCATCCGAGACAATCATCGACGCGGCACCGTCGGCGATTTTTTGATGGAGAAGGTTAAGCCGGGTTCTGAACTTTCGATCGTCTCCGCTTACTTCACGATCTACGCTTACGCGGCATTGAGATCGACGCTGGACTCCATCGGACACCTCAATTTTCTATTTGGCGAGCCAACATTCGTCAGTCGCCTTGATCCCGAGAAGAATCAGTCCAAAGCGTTTCTTTTGCAAGATTCCTCATTGCACCTCAGCAATCGTTTGAAACAGAAACGTGCCGCACGCCAGTGTGCCGACTGGATTCGCGATAAGGTTGAAATTCGCACTGTCAAGCAAACGAACCTGCTTCACGGCAAGATGTACCATGTCGACCGTGACGGTGTCGAAGAAGCGATTCTCGGCAGTTCCAATTTTACGGTTCGCGGACTTGGACTCGGTAGCCAAGGGAACAACATTGAACTGAACCTGGTTGTAGACAGTAATCGCGATCGTCGTGAATTAAAGCAGTGGTTTCTGGAACTTTGGAATGATCCGCAAATGGTCCGGGACGTCAAAGCGGACGTCATCCAGTTCCTCGAACGGCTTTATGCCAACCAGAGTCCGCAGTTCGTATACTACCTAACGCTTTTTAAATTGTTTCGTGAATATCTGGATGGTAATCTTGACGTTGATGATTCGCTCAACAGGCTCGCTTTACCTGACACCGATATTTGGAAGGCTTTGTTTTCGTTTCAAAAAGACGGCGCCAAAGCGGCGATCAATAAGATTTTGCAATACAACGGCTGCATCTTGGCCGACAGCGTTGGTCTCGGCAAAACTTACACGGCGCTCGCAGTCATCAAGTATTTCGAACTTCGCAATGAGCGAGTGCTTGTTCTCTGTCCCAAAAAACTCCGTCGCAACTGGACCGTCTATCAGGCCAACAGCAAATTGAATCCGTTCACAGACGATCGATTTCGATTTGATGTACTCCACCACACCGACATGTCACGTGATCGGGGAGAGTCGAACGGCATCGACCTCGCCGACCTTAACTGGGGCGCTTACGATCTTGTCGTCATCGACGAGTCTCACAACTTTCGCAACAACGCGCAAGCAGTTCAGCGTCCTGGCGACGCCAAGCGACGACGAAGTCGGTACGAGCGTTTAATGGAGGACATTGTAGCCTCCGGTGCAAATACCAAGATGCTCCTGCTTTCGGCGACGCCGGTGAATAATCAACTGGCTGACTTGAGGAACCAAATATCGTTTATCGCGGGTGCCGATGTTGCTCGAGACAGTGTTGCCGACCGTGCCTTTCGTCAGAAACTGGGGATTGCGTCGGTCAAGGAAACCACGCGTAGAGCACAGGCACAGTTCACGCTTTGGTCCAAGCGACCTGCGGAACAACGAAAGACAAGAGATTTGATCGCCGCGATCGGCGGTGACTTCTTTAAGTTACTTGACGGACTTAGCATCGCTCGTTCACGCCGCCAAATCGCGACTTACTATGCCGAAGAGATCAAACGACTAGGTGGCTTTCCCAAACGGCCACCGCCAAAGGCAATTCATGCAACGATCGACCTGGATGAAAAATTCCTCTCCTTTGAACAGCTCGATTCCGAGATCGGTCGATTGACGCTGGCACTTTACCATCCTTCAAGCAAGCTGCGTGATGATCTCCCCGAAGAAGTTCGGGCTGGCTATGAAGCCAAAATCAACGGCGTGTTTACACAAGAAGGCCGCGAACGAATCTTGATCTCGATGATGAAGATTAACTTCCTCAAGCGTCTTGAAAGTTCCGTCGATTCATTCCGGTTGACGCTCGGGCGAACTATCGAAAAGATCGACAAACTCGAAGAGCGGATCGAGGCGTTTGAGAATCATCAGGAATCCAATCCTGAGATCGACTTCGATTCTCTCACGCCCGATGACTTTGAGGACCCTGATTTTGAGGGCGAAGATTTTACGATTGGCGGTCGGCGGCGAATACACTTAGCGCACATCAAACTTCCTGAATGGCTGAAGGAAGTCCGTAACGACCGCACGCAATTGCAGTTCTTGCTCAAGAAGACTGAGGTCGTCACGGCAGCTCGCGATGGCAAGCTAGCCGAACTTCGATCGCTGATTCAAAGCAAAGCGAGTAAACCGACCACAAACCGCGATGGCAAGCCAAACCGGAAAATCTTGATCTTCACCGCGTTCAGCGACACGGCTCAATACGTGTACCGCGAACTTGCCGGCTGGGCACAAACGGAGCTTGGAATTCATACGGCCCTTGTGCGTGGCGATGGTGCTAATCAAGCATCTCTGGGACGAAGTGATTACGACAGCATCCTGACAAACTTTTCGCCCATGTCGAAACGTCGTAGCGAGCAGGAGTCCGAATTTGAAGATCAAGCCCAAGAGATCGACATGCTGATCGCAACCGACTGCATCAGTGAAGGTCAGAACTTGCAGGACTGTGACCTGTTGGTCAATTACGACATCCACTGGAACCCCGTGCGGATCATTCAGCGGTTTGGGCGAATTGATCGGATCGGGTCTCGCAACGACAGCGTCCAGCTTGTCAACTTCTGGCCGGTAGCTGATTTAGATCGTTACATCAACGTCAAACATCGCGTCGAAGCCCGTATGGCTCTGGTGGATCTGTCGGCGACGCAGGCCGATAACTTGCTCGACCCCAGCCAACTCGAAGACTTGATCAAAGAGGACATGCTGTTCCGCGACAAGCAGCTCGAGCGACTTCGAGATGAGATTTTGGATCTCGAAGACCTTGACGACAGCGTTTCATTGACTGACTTTTCTCTCGACGAGTTTCGTCTTGACTTGTTGAGATTTTTAGAAGCGAACCGTAGCGAGTTGGAGGAGTCGCCTGAAGGAATCTATGCGGTCGTTGGACCGAACTCGGAAGTTCCAATCGGTCGAGCAGGCGTGTTGTTCTGTTTGCGTCATCGACGAGGGGAAGGTTCTCCGAATCCAGAAATGGTCAGCTCCGACTCTGCCGGGCTGAACCCGCTCGCTCCGTATTACCTCGTCTATGTATTGGACGATGGCACGGTTCGATTGACTTTCGCTCAGCCTAAGCAGGCGATGATGTTGCTGCGCGACCTAGCCGCGGATCACCCTCGTGCGATTGAAAGCCTTTGCAATTTGTTTGATGCGAACACATCGGACGGCGCCGACATGAGTCATTACGACGAACTGCTTACCAAAGTACTCGCGTCGATCGAAAACACATTCCGCAAAAAGGCCACTTCCAATTTGCTTTCCGGACGTGACGCCGTTCTGCCCACTTCCGGAGAAACCCCGGCGGCTGATGGTGACGACTTTGACTTGGTCACATGGCTCGCGATTTTAGAGTCAAGCCCCTAAACCGATCGGCGTCGCCCAGTACGAATTGCAAACCAAGTTGCCAACGGAACTCGAAGGCAAACTCCCCACCGCCGAACAACTCACCAGCGTCGTCCGCCGCGCCTTTCCTGACGACACCACACCGGAAATCACGGACGAAGATTAAAATAATATGACTGACATTCGCGACACCATCCGTCAATCCATCCAATCGCTGTCTGCTAAATCGCTTTGCGAAAATGCGGTCGAGTTTTTGCGCACGCTCGGCTACAGCAGTGAAAGAACGATCGACCTAGGGTCCTCGAAGCCCGAAGGATTCTTAGAATTTGTAAAGCAGAATGCCGAAGACGGCGTCTTCAATGAACAGAAAGCACTTTTCGATCAGTGGAAATCAGCTGACTTGTTGTTCCAGCTGACTGACAGCGAACTTTCCACTCAGAAAAGCCTGTTTGAAGAAACCAATATCAACGCCGGATTACTTCGATCGTATCTGTTCTTCGCAATCGAGCTCAGCGGTGACGACTACTCGCGAGGCCGGTTGACCGACATCGCTCGTCAAATTAATCGCGTGTTCCCGATGCCAGTGATGGTGCTACTAAAACACAAAGCGGCAAAGCAGCCCGTGCTGTCAATCGCCGTCATCAACCGGAGGCAAAACAAGCGAGACTCGTCGCGTGATGTCCTCGGCAAAGTCACGATCATTCGCGACATCGTGATTGAAGATCCCCATCGCGGCCACTTGGATATCCTCGCTTCTTTCGCACTCGAAACGCTTCGTGAACAGTCTCGCGAACCGATCGAGACCTTCGACGCACTACACGTCGCATGGGAACAAATCTTCAACGTAGAGCTGCTCAACCAGCGATTCTATAGAGAACTCGCCAGTTGGTACTTCTGGGCACTCACGCAAGTCGAGTACCCTGATGACGTTGAAGAAGACGAAGTCAAACGAAATGCCACATCGCTAATCCGCCTATTGACTCGGCTGATCTTCTGCTGGTTCCTCAAAGAGAAGGGGCTGATTCCGCCATCGCTGTTCGATGAACATGCGTTGAAGGAACTGCTCGTCGATCTCAAATCCGACTCTAATACTTACCATCAAGGAATTTTGCAAAATCTGTTCTTCGGCACACTAAACCAACAGATGGGCAAAAACCCGAAAACCAAGAAATCATACCGCGAATTCGCCAAAGACGAAGGGTTTAAGAAAAACCGATCAACCTACGACGTCAACAATCTCTATCGCTACGAAGCGCTGTTTCATGATGCTGACGAAGCGATCAAGCAGTTTGCTGACATCCCATTTCTTAACGGTGGTCTCTTTGAGTGCCTGGATCGCACCGATGAGAAAACCGGCAAGAAACTTTACATCGACGGCTTTTCACGGAACAAAAAGAAGCGTCCTCAAGTTCCCAACTACCTCTTTTTCTCCGAGCCGATACATGGAGTGGACCTTTCTGGCCCGAATGCGTACGGCATCCGTTCCCGTCGAAATGAAACGGTTCGTGGCCTTATTCGGATCCTAAATGCCTACAAATTCACAATCGTTGAAAACACGCCCATCGACCAAGAAATAGCTCTTGACCCCGAACTATTGGGCAAGGTGTTTGAAAACTTATTGGCGTCGTACAACGAAGAAACCAAAACGACCGCGAGAAAGCAAACCGGATCGTTCTACACGCCACGCCCGATCGTCGAATACATGGTTGACGAATCGCTCAAGGCCCACCTACGAACGGCGCTCACAAGCTCAGGACTAAGTGAAGACACAGCACGCGATGGGCTTGAATCGCTTTTCGCGTACACCGAACAGCCACATCCCTTCGACGATGATCAAATCGACACGTTGCTCGAAGCGATCCACGCCTGCAAAATCCTCGATCCCGCGTGCGGTAGCGGCGCGTTCCCAATGGGGATGCTACAAAAGCTTGTCTACGTCATCCACAAGCTTGATCCCGATAACGCAAAGTGGATGCAATTGCAAATTGACAAAGCTGACGAAATTCCAGACTCGTCTGCCCGCAACGCCGCCGTCGCAGCGATAGAAAAGGACTTTCGCGATAACGACGACGACTATGGTCGCAAGCTGTACCTCATTGAAAACTGCTTGTACGGGGTCGATATCCAACCGATCGCCATCCAGATCTCGAAGCTGCGTTTCTTCATCTCGTTGATTTGTGACCAACGCACGAACCGTAGCAAGAAAGATAATCACGGCATCCGACCGCTACCCAACCTTGAAACCAAGTTCGTCGCCGCGGACACGCTGATCTCGCTTAAGAAAGACGCCCAGCTCGAACTCTTCGAAAGTAAGAAGATTCAGAAGCTCGAGAAGGAACTGCAGCGAATCCGTCACGACCATTTTGCTGCAACAACCCGTCAGAAGAAGCAATCACTGCAAAAGCGAGATCGAGAGATCCGAGCCGCGATGGCGAAAGAGCTCGAGCAGTCTACGTTCTGGGATCAGGACACCGCTTTGAAGCTGGCTGGATGGGATCCGTATGACCCACAGGGATCAGCGTCGTTCTTTGAGCCGCTCTGGATGTTCGATAAGTCACTATCGGATGGGTTTGATCTCTTGGTTGGAAATCCTCCTTACATCTCAGTTGAACGTTTCGCAGGTACGTCGGTTCAGAATAGTTGGAAAGATCGATACAAAACATACGCGGCCCGCGGCGATATTTATTGTTTTTTCTACGAACGCGGAGCAGAGCTCCTTCGCGATAACGGAACATTGACATACATCACCTCCAACAAATGGATGCGAGCCGGCTACGGAAAAATGCTTCGAAAATTCCTTAGCAATAAGGTCGACACGCAGGCCGTACTCGATTTCGGAATGGCACAGAATTTTGGTGCTGCAACGACATATACCTGCATAACCCGATTTGCTGCGAATCCGTCTCGACAAAAAGTGCGATCGTGTTATGCAAGTGACGATCGCGCAGCAATGGCCGATCCAGCACGCTACTTCTTAGCAAATTCGGTGGTTCAATCCAGCCTGTCTGAAGATCCCTGGGTGGTTCTTTCCTCCAAGACTCAAGAGATTAAGTCTGCTGTTGAGGCGGGTGGCTTAAAGTTGAAGGATTGGAACATACAGATTAACTATGGGATAAAGACTGGGTTCAATGAGGCGTTCTACCTAAGCCAGGAGCAGCGTGATGAAATTGTCGAAGAGGATCCCTCTTCAGTAGATGTGATCCATCGCCTCATTCGCGGCCGAGATATCTCGCGTTATCGGGTTAGCTGGCCCAATGCGTTTCAACTTGCGTTCCCATTCGGTTCCTACACAACGCTTCAGGTTGACTACCCAGCAGTTTTCCGTCATCTGTCTGCCTTTGAAAAACAGTTAAGGAAGCGTGGCCAATGCCAGTACTCCCGAGCTTCTTTGCGGTCTGCTGGTGAGCAGGAATACCCAGGGCAACATCATTGGCTTGAACTCGACAATAACCCTACTAGTGATTTTCTAGACGTGTTCTCGAAGCCAAAGATCTTGTACCAGGAAATAGCTCAGAAACTCCCTTTCTATTTCGATCTCAACGAACACTACGTCGTCAATGATACTTGTTACGTCATGACGAGTGACACAGAATGTCTCGAATCGCTTGTCTGTGTTTTGAATTCGTCGGTTTTTCGTTGCTGCTTCAAAAACAACTTCCCAGAAAACGCGGGAAACACATATCGCGTGAAGAAGTCGTTTTTCGAGCTGATCCCAATACGTCGAATTGAATCTAGGTATCAAGACACGTTTCGGGCGTTGGTTCATTTTGTCCAGCACGCACGGCGATCAGGCATGGAGTCAATCGCAACGTTCCTGGAAGACCTAATTGATGGATGCGTAATGGAATCCTATTTTAGAGAGCATATGGCCGAGCGTGATCTGTTGTTTTTGGATGACTTAGTAAGTGAGCTTGAAGACTTTGATCCCTCTACGAGTGAATCGAAGCGGAGCGGCTATCTGGATTATTTCTATAGAACACATAACGCGCCGGAGGCACCGATCCGCAATCGTCTGCTGCGTATTTCGGCCGACAGTCCAGATCTACTGGCGGTGATCAAAAAAGAGGGGCGTGTTTAAATGGCTCCCGCGTCGCTTCTGCATCGAATTGAGATTCGCAACTTTAAGGCATTTCGAGACTTCTCGCTTAATCTTGAAGGCCGACATCTACTTGTCTACGGTCCAAACGGCTCGGGGAAATCTTCGCTCTACTGGGCCCTTTACACATTCTTGCAGAGCGGGCGAAAGATGTCGATCGCGAAGTACTTCGATCCAGCTAGCCCTGAGCGATTGCTTAATATTCACGAAGACGCCGCAACTGTTCCCGGCGAAATCGCATTGACGCTTCGCGATACTCGCACCAAGAACGATACGACCTATCGAATAAGCCACGATACTCACGGGACCAGAAACCAGCCGGTGATAACCAAGGGTGAAATGGCCAGCGACTTTATTACCTATCGTTTCTTCTTTGGCTTTTCCCATTTTCGCAACTCACAGCGGTTCAACCTCTGGCCGCTGTTCGAGCGAGAGATCCTCCCATTCTGCGTCTCAACGAGCAACAAGAACCCCAAGGATTGCTGGGATTACATTAAGTCAGGCGACCCTAATCCCTGGGGAAGTCGGGGAATCGCAGGAACCGACGCATATGATCAATTTCGAGCTCGAACAGACGAATTCGCCGCGATATTGAGTCCGATTATCGATTCGATCAGCGACAGGGCGCAGCGTTTTTACGACGATCACTTCGCTGACAGTGCAGCCAAACTCAACCTGAAACTCAAGGTCACAAGCCCACCATCGTTTTCAGGCACCAGACAATCAGACGCTGACTTCAAAGTACCAATGGTAGAGTTTGGCGTTCAACTCGACGGACAACCAATTACACGACCGCAGACCTTTCTCAACGAAGCCAAGCTCACACAGCTTGCCCTCTCGATACGATTTGCAGCATCACTCGTTAATCTCCATCAGGCGGAGATGAAACTGCTTGTTCTTGACGATTTGCTGGTGAGCTTGGACATGAGCAATCGAATGAAGGTTGTTGAGTTGCTTAACTCGCAAGAGTTTTCTGGATATCAAAAGATCATCCTGACTCATGAAATAGGCCTGTTCCAAGAACTTAGACGGCACATCGGAGCAGAACATCACGACTGGCAATACGCCAAGCTGTCAGGTGATGCCAAAGCCAGTCCGCAATTAGATATTGTCAAAACCGAACTTGAGATTGCCGAGGATTTTTTGGCGAATGATCAGCTTGCGGAGTGCGGCAATCGACTCCGCAAATGTGTTGAGCAGTCGCTAGAAGAGTTTCTGTCAGCCGCGAAAACGAAAAAGTTCGGAAGCCACGCGATTGAGCGAGGGGGCTTCGCAACTTTGGAGTCCAAAATCAGTGAAGCGAAAACGTTGCTTGCTCTCAAAGCACAGTATGAGCTTGCCAACTTGTTGCAGGCGAAGTTTACGCCTGAGCAGTTCAGGCAGCTGCTACGCGACGAAGGAATCGATCATACGAAGATCGATGTCGCCGATAAGAAGAAAAAAGGGCGGCTCGTTGCCAAGCTCTTGGCAGCACGAATTGAATTGCACGACGCAATTCTTGATTTGCTTACCGAAGAATCGAGGAAACAGCTTAATGCAATTCGACTTCTCAATGAAGTAAAGAAGATCAAAGATCGAATTCTCAACCCTGCTTCCCACGCTGGTGTCACACCGCTTTACACGAAGGAGGCTGAGGATGCGATCAAGATCATTCATCAACTAAGTCCAGCACTTGGAGTCGCACTCGCATCACTTTAGCAATCTAGGAATTGCCTGGCGGGATTTGTCAATATTCAATGTGTTAATGAAGCTGAACCATGCTACCACAGAACCCAACTGCCGCATCACGAACTCGACTGATACTCGAGGATCTAGAAGCGGTTCGTGAAAATTTGCTTGCGCTTTCCGACGACATTTGGCTTTCCATCGACCACAACGATGAACAGGCATTGGAAGAGGGCGTCGACTTCAAACGCGCATACAACACCAAGGTGGCTGCGTTCGACTCAGTCGCCAGTGAGCTTTCGGAGCTGGTTCAGCAATACACTAGCGTGAGATTAGATGAGGCCGAGCAAGCAAGCGGTTCAGATCGCGAACAGAACGAGAGAATCATCGCGGAACTTGACCGTGAAGACCCTCATTTGTTGAATGAGGATTTTACGTACAAACGACCGTATGGATTCATCCTGGACCGCATGCGACGACGGGTGTCACCACGTGGCAACGGCTCTATGGGCTGGTCTGCCAGCATCTCGTTTCTCGCGACGAAGGTCGGTTTCGGTCCTTGCATGACTATCCCGACTTCATCAGCAACCGTGGGCATCACACGGTGACGCCGGATGCTACATCGCTTCGTAAAGCAATGCGATTAGCAGACGGATTGTTCGTCGAAAGCAATCTATCCGCCAATAGCATCCGCGATGTGATCCTCCGAATGCTGGACGAGTTCGGAACCTGTTGAAAAGCATGAAGGTGTGCCTGCGAGAAGACCGTAATCCAGAAGCAGCGAACGAAAGTTTTCAGTAACTGATTCCGAGCAGCTCCCACGGCTATCCTCCCCCCCTAGCGATAGAAACAGGCTACAATTCTCTAAAAGAATTTTGCATTTTATTTTTGTTCAGTAGGTCACCGATGAGTCAATGGGTTTTTGCAGAACTGTCAGGCGCTGCTGTCCGGCGGGATCCACAAGAGACGGAGCTGTTTAAGACGGAGGATGCCGGCGAAGGAGAGTATGCCGGAACGGATGCGTTGGTCCGTGAAGTCATTCAGAATTCGATGGATGCTGGAACTGGAGATGGACCGGTTCGTGTTCGATTCGCTTTGCACCCCCACGGTACGTCGCCAGGTAATAAACGACTGGCGGAATACTTTGCACGCCTTCAGCCGGGCCTGACCTATCGCGACGTCGAATTCAATGGCGACGGTGTACCTGCTCTACCAAACGGCTTCCTCGTTTGCGAGGATTTTGGGACTCGCGGACTCGGTGGCGATCCGTATCGTGCGACCGACCCACCAAACGGTACGAAGGGGGAAGACTTTTTCTGGTTCTGGCGAAACATTGGTCGCAGTGGAAAAACGGGCGATGATTTGGGACGTTGGGGACTTGGCAAAACAGTCTACCGGGCAGCCAGCCGTGTTGGGTGTATGCTCGGCATGACCGTGCGGCACGCCGATGGGCAGAAGCTTCTCATGGGACAAGCCGTGCTAAAAATTCACAAACACCAGGGGACGGAGCATGCGGCGGAAGGCTACTGGTGCGGGGGGTGCAACGAGACGGATACCGTGCTCCCAATCAATGACGAAGCAGCCCTCGCACAATTTGCTTCAGAGTGGAATCTGACACGGAAAAACGAACCGGGGCTTTCGGTCGTTGTTCCCTTCGTTGCAGACGAGTTAAAAGCGGAAAGCATTCTGCGACTGGTTGCGGTTAACTTCTTCGTGCCAGTCGTTCAAAAGCGTCTGGTTGTCGAGATCGCAGGCGATGGACTCCCAGGTGGACAGACCGAGTATCGCGTTGACGATCAGACGATCGGATCGGTTTGCAAGAAGCTCAGCTGGACTGGCAAGGCACGACAGAAACTGAACACACCACCTCCAGTCGAATTTGCAAAGAAATGTTTCGACGCAACGAGGGACGTGGTCTCAACCAAGCTGCTAGGTGAATCCCGTATTCCTTCAATGACTGAGGAGGCATTCGACTCGGAGACGCTACAGAAACTGCGAAAAAGTTTTGCAGATGAAGAGTTAGTAGCCATCCGAGTTCAGTCCGCACTGCCAAAGAAGGCTGGAGGTCATGAAATTGGCGAGCTGAATGTATATCTACAACGCACTGCGGTGAACGATCGATTTGAGTCGTATTACGTCCGCGAAGGGATGACGATTACTCGGCTCAATTCCAAGCCGTCCATGCGGGGCACCCGCGCGTTGGTTACCGTTGATCCTGGTCCGCTCGCGTCATTGCTTGGTGACACGGAGGGGCCATCCCATGTTAGTTGGGATACGTCCAACGATGAACGCCCGAACCGAGTCTGGAAGACTTGGAAGGGACGCGTCAAGTTTTTTGCCAAGATCGTGGACTCGCTCGTCGAGCTGCTGACTCCACCTCCCGAGGAGGCCGACTTTGATCTTCTCAGTGACTTCTTCTCGATAGAGCAGCTCGAATCGCCGCAGAGAAAGCGAAAACCCAAATCTGACGGTGAACGAACACGAGACTTTGATCCGCCAGAGCCATCGCCGCGATGGTACCGAATGCACGGCAGAGAAGGCGGTTTTCAAATCTGCGATTCCAGCCAGCTTCCAACTCCCGTCGGAGCTTCACTCCGTGTTTCCGTTGCCTATGATATGCCTAGCGGAAATCCTATGAAACACTGGAGCAATTTTGACTTTGATTTCCGTACAAAGAACGGACCGATCAAGGTCACTGGAAAAGGAATTACTGCGGCCGCGAAGGACGGCAACGTAATCGAGATGAAGATCAAGAAAGAAGACTTCAGTTTGAATGCAAGCGGATTTGACATTCATCGAGACTTGATCGTCCGGATCGACGAAGTCCAAGAGGATCCGGAACAAACGGAAGTATCAGCGGAGATGATGTCATGATCAAGCGATTCAACTCATTGGGGCGAAAACGAGTCCCCAGAGACTGCGTCACGATCGAGGTGGAAGACGGAGCTCCGCGTCGGTTTTCAGCCCATATCGATTTTGGAAGTCACAGTTGGGATACGAATGGAACCGTTGTCCTAGAAGCAACCTGTGCGGGTTCTTCATTGGTTCAGCGGTTTGACTGCGGGACTGTCGGGCAACTCAAACAGCCGGCCGGTTTGCCGCTCAACGACCTTCACGGACAAAACGTGTTCTTCTCTCTGAAGATCATTGATACAAGCCAGCGGATCGGCCGATTGCTCGGCGTTGCGGATAACATTCGTCCGTTCACAACAGGCAAGCAAACCGTCAGTGGACGAAAAGGAATCCTGCCGGTCGAACACGCACCGCTGGGGCAAGAACTTTGGAAATTGGAGTTTCGCGAGCACGACGTTTTCCTGTTGGTCAATCAAGATGTCCCTAGCCTATCGGAAAGTATCCGCTCCGATCCTGTGTTCTTTTCATTGATTTATCCGCAAGTTATGCGACAGGTACTCCACCACGCAATTGCGGACGGAGCGGAACCCGACGAGGACGACGACCGTTGGCCGGTTCTTTGGTTGACCTTTGGTCGAAAGCTTCACCCCGATCACGAAGAACCGCCGGCACCTACTGATGGCGATGAACTCATCGATGACTGGGTAGAAATGGTCGTTGCGGAGTTCTGCAAGTTGCACGAACTGAAAAACAAGTACGCCAACTCCGGATATGCTTCCGGATATGGGGAGGACTAATCAAATGCATCTAAGACAGTTCAATAAAGCCGGTGTCGAAGCGTTTCGCAGATTCCTTGAAGCGTGTCGGGAGAATCCCAAAGAGCCAGTGCCAGTGGATTTGCTCGAGAGTCACGAACATACCGTGTTGACGTCCAAACAGATCGTTGTTGAGCCACGAGAGTTTTCTTCGCGACGCCAAGCCGCAGATTATTTCCAGGATCTCCTTTCTCCGATACCACCGGATGCGGTCAGAAAAGACGCTGGAATCTGGACGTGGCTTTCACTGTTCTATTTTGATCAGATCTGCCCGACTGGTAATGGCAATCGAAAAGTCCGCAACGACTACACGTACATCTACATGCCCGACGAATCGCGGTACTTCTACCGACACTTGCTATTTATTGCGTGGCAAGTCAAGCAGGTTGCTCCGGAATGCAACAGACTGTTTCTCGATTCATCGCTAGTCACTCTCGACAAGTTGACAACGGAAGTATTCAAACGCCTGTATTTAACTCGCATTCCTTGCCTCTTTGAATTGCTCGATCGGCTTTATTGGGACTGCTCGAATAATCGCCCCGCAAAAGGGATCGTGTCCCCACACAAGATCAGTGCAGGCGATTTGGTGCATCGTTTTCCAACACGCATCCGTCAGCTGGAGAAAACCTACGACTTGCAAAGTTTGGATGCGGATCAGCTATTAGAAATCCTAGGCGATGAGTTTCGTCAGCGTGCAGCCACCTCCCAATCTCAAATGGAGCTAAGTATGCAGTGAGCCACCCTGGAGTTTGACATCGCGACTTCTATTAGTCCTCGTAAAACTAGACGGGGTTGCTCAACTGAGTTGCGAATGAAGTTGAGCCTCAAAGTAGTACGACGACGCTTTAATTGAATCCTTCAACGAAAGCGTTCGGGCCGAGTGCCCAACAAAAATTTGTTTTTGTCGCTTGACGGCGCATAGGAGAAAATCGAAGCTGGGTGCATTGACAACAACGACCATCGACCTCACAACGTTTTTGGCAACCTGAAGACTCACGCTTGCTTCCCGGGTGACAGCCGTTGCTTGGGGCTGTATCCTGGGAGATCCTTCCAAATGCTCCTTTGGATTCCCGCCTGTTCTTTGTGGTCGCAGAGACGTTGTCGATGAAATCTCCGTTTCTTTACGTTCCACCTGAGGATTGGATTGCCTCTAATGAGCTGGCGTTTGCCATCTTTGATGGGTTCCCTGTTGCTCCAGGCCACTCGCTGGTTGTTACCAAACGGCTCGTGGCGACTTGGTTTGATGCTTCGCCGGCGGAACAAACCGCCTTGATGGAACTGGTTAACGTCGTCAAGCAGAAACTCGATGAAACACTGCAGCCGAAACCCGACGGATATAACGTTGGGTTCAACGCGGGGGACGCTGCAGGACAGACCGTGGATCATGTTCATATCCATGTAATCCCGCGTTACCTCGGTGATGTCGCCGACCCGCGTGGTGGAGTGCGTCATGTGATCCCCGCGAAAGCAAATTATCTGATCGAGCAAAGCGAACCTCCGGCACCGGAGCCGGCCGATACCGATTTGCATTTGAGCGTAGGGCATCCGGAATCGCCGCTCTGGGAACACTTGGCCTGGCGGATTGCGGGTGCAAAATCAGTCGACGTGTTGGTGTCGTTTGTCCAGTCTTCGGGGCTGGATGTGATCGAGGAGCGACTCTTTGAAGCGATCGCCAACCAAGCGGTCGTGCGGATTTTGGTCAGCGACTATTTGTTCATCTCGGACCCTAAAGCACTGCGAACACTGTTGGGATGGTGCGAACTAGTGGCGGAAGACTCATCTTCACCGCGGTTGTCGGTCAAGATGATCGAGATGGCGAAGCTGCCGTCCAGTCCGGCATCGTTTCATCCCAAAGCGTGGCGGATCGTGGAGGAGTACCGCGACTTCATCTCAGTGGGAAGCAGTAATCTTTCAAAACCGGCGTTGTTGACCGGCGTGGAATGGAACCTGTTGTCAACCACCAATACGCAAGAGTCATCCCACGCCCAGTTTTCCGAACAGTTTGATTTGTTGTGGGACGTCGCCTCGCCACTGACGCCTGAGCTTGTCTCGAGTTACGAGCAAACCGCGGAGAAGTACCGCCGCGAGCATTTTGTCCCGGTCACGGTTGAACCGGTGCAAGTTCCCTCGCCTCGCGTTTGGCAGGTCGAGGCGCTGCAGGCACTTCAGCGTGTTCGCGACGCCGGCCATCGCCGGGCTCTTGTCGCCGTGGCGACCGGGATGGGGAAGACTTGGTTGGCGGCGTTTGATGCCTGCCAATTCGGCGATTCCGTCGGTCGTCGTCCTCGAGTGCTGGTTATTGCCCACCGAGCTCATATTCTGGCGCAATCCGAAGCGGTACTTTCGCGGCTACTGGACCACCGCTTCGCCGAAGGCTCGACGGCGTGGTACATCGGAGAACGCAGCGAGTTAGCGGGTGATCTGGTCGTTGCGTCGATTCAGAAGCTGTCGCGTCCCGAGGGGCTCAAACGGCTGGCCGAAGAACACTTTGACTACGTGATCATGGACGAAGTGCATCACGCGAGTGCACCGAGCTATCGCCGCGTGTTGGCCCAACTCGATTGCGACTTTGCCCTTGGATTGACTGCGACTCCGGAACGTACCGACGGCGTCGATGTGGCCACGATCTTTGACGACAACTTGGCCTATCACGCCACGATCGGTGATGGGATCGCCGAGGACTCGCTCGTCCCGTTTCACTACGTGGGGATCAAAGATACCGTCGACTTCCGGCAAATCCCCTGGCGAAACGGACGTTTCGACGTGGCGGAGCTAGAAGAACGAGTCGCTCGCAGCGAACGGATGGACAAGCTGTGGGTCGCGATGGAAAAGCATCCCGCGGATCGCACGCTGGTATTTTGTTGCTCGCGTCGTCATGCCTTGTTTGCTCGCGATTGGCTGAAGGCGAAGGATGTCTCGTCCGCAGCGGTCTTTTCGGGCGAGGGAAGCGACAGCTACGGCGAATCGCTCGCGCGACTTCGCAGCGGCGAACTCCAGACGTTGTGCGTGGTCGACATGTTCAACGAAGGGCTCGACATTCCCGCGGTGGATCGTGTCGTGATGCTTCGACCGACGGAATCAAAAATCATCTTTCTTCAGCAGTTGGGGCGTGGTCTGCGTGCCAGTGAAGGGAAGTCGCGGCTGTTAGTGATCGACTTTGTTGGCAACCATCGCATTTTTGCGCAGCGCATCGTGCACTTGTTATCGCTGCGTTCGGGTAGCGATAAATGGCAACCGCTGAAGGATTGGCTGGCGGGAAAACAGGCAGATCTACCTGAGGGCTGTTTGTTAGATGTCGAGCTTGACGCCAAGGACATGCTGAAAAAGTTTCTTCCCAAGGGCAAAACTGCGTCGATCGAAGGCTATCGCGCGATCCGAGATGAACTGGGCCGCCGTCCTTCGGCATTAGAAGTGTTTAGTCGCGGCTATTTGCCAAAAACGATTGGCGCAGGCGAGGGAAGTTGGTTCGAATTCGCCAAGGCCGAAGGAGATTTGGACGCACGGGAAGAAGAAGCAGCCGCTCTGTTTGCGGACTGGCTTAAGACCCTGGAGACGACCAGTCTGAACAAATCGTACAAAATGGTCGTGCTACGAGCATTGCTGGATTCCGGCCAAATGTTCACGGGCGTCGACTTGTTCGAGTTCGCCAAAGCGTGTCGTCGATTCATGCAAAACCACGACGTGCTAAGACGAGATCTGACTGGATCAAATCATGCGGTCGACCATGAAACGGCGACAGACGAAGACTGGGCGAAGTGGTGGAGCGATTGGCCAATCGATCGCTGGCTCGACCAGCAAAATGGGTCGGTGTGGTTTGCAATGAAGGACGGATTGTTTCAATCGACGATTGATTGTCCGGATCATTTGAAGCCGACGCTTGAATCACTGAGCGAAGAACTGGTCGATTGGCGACTTGCGGCGTATACCCGCAGCCGACGCTTAATCCCAACCGATGATGGCGTGATCCATTTTGAAGCGAAAGTATCGCATTCGGGTGGCCGCCCGATCCTCCGATTCCCAGAAAGAGAGAAAACACCAGGGATTCCGCTTGGGCCAACGATGATGCAGTTGCCTGACGGGACCAAGTGGGAATTCAAGATGGTCAAGATTGCCTGCAATGTGGCGGCACCCGAAGGCGAAACGAAGAACCAGTTGGGCGAGCTGCTGCAAAAATGGTTTGGGCCGAAGGCAGGCTTGCCGGGAACGAACTTCCATGTGCAGTTCACGAATCAGGACGGACAATGGCAGGTGTCACCATGCCCGGTCGAAGGGGCCATCCAAGGTGATGCCGCCGAGCAGGTTGATTCGGATGCCGAGATAGTCGTGCCAGAGATAGTCGGGCCGAAGGTGGCGAAGGCGGCGAGGTTCAATACGCATGCACCGGTTTACGATCTGTCGATCGCGGCAGGTGATTGGGGGCCTGAGGGAGTGCCGACGACGATCGGCTGGATTGCGGTTCCCAATCAACCGCTGAGCGAGGGAATGTTCGCCGCTCGCGTCACGGGCCATTCGATGGAGCCAAGGATACCGACGGGCTCTTGGTGCTTGTTCCGGCCCATCGATGCAGGATCTCGTGAAGGAAAGCTGCTGCTCGTGCAAGCCAACACCCACACGGATCCCGAAGAGGGCGGCCGGTACACGATCAAACGCTATCACTCGACCAAGCACGTTTCCGGCGAGGACTGGCAGCATGCCACGATCGAGCTGCAGCCACTGAACAAGGATTATGCTCCGATCCAAGTGTCTGCGGAGCAAGCGGACGACTTGAGAGTGATCGGCGAATTCGTTGGCTTGATCGATCCGTCAGCGGAGGAGTGACGGTTGAGTCAGGGAACCGCGGCTAGTTCAAGTGTTAATTTATTCAGCCGCCACGCGTTAGCGTCCGGAGATTGCAATACCCGCGTTAGCGTCCGGTTCTATGATGACGAAACCGGGGCTAACGCCCAAACGGCTAATTTACTAAACGAAATAGGATTGCCTGTTTAAAACTGCGAACGGAGAGTCATTGATGATCTTAAAAGAAAAGGAATCTGCCCGGCCGACGGACCCAATGGGAAATGCGGGCTATGAAGCGGAAAAACAGATGGCGTTCTTCTTGCGACGCGCCTTTGCCGAGTCGCCCGAGGTGATGGTCTTTAATGATGTCACGTTTGAAAGGAACAACGAGCGAGCGCAGATTGATCATCTGGTGCTGCATCGCTTTGGTTTTGTGATCATCGAAAGCAAGTCGATCACGGGCACCGTCGAGGTGAATGAGCATCTCGAGTTCATCAGGAAGTCGGGTAGCCGACGTGCGGGGATGCGATCGCCCATCGAACAGGGACGACTGCAGGCTCAGTTGCTGCAAAGCTTGCTCAATGACGCCAAGGAATCGCTCAGGGCGAAGAAGATGTTCGGAAAGATCCAGCCTCATTTTGGTGACCAACGCTTCCAGGTGTTTGTCGCGATCTCCGACCAGGGCGTGATCGAACGAAAGGGAGCCAACCCGCCTGAATTGATGAAGGCGGAACGGGTGGTCAACGAGATCGTGAAAAAGACGGAGACCTATCAGAAAACCCAAGGAGTGAAGGGCTTTGTCAATTATTTGACCGCAGGAAAAAAGGAAATGAAGCAACTCGAAGAGCATCATATCCCCGCTTTCACGGACGAAGAGATGGAGTCGGTCAAGGACTTTCTGGCGAGTCGCCGCCGGGGTGCTGCGGCCGCGAAAAGTCCAAAGCCGCCGGCGGTTCCCAAGAAAGTGGCGATCGCAAAGGAGGTCGCATCGACGCAACCGTCAAACGGGGCACCGCCATTCGAAGTCAAGTGTGATGGCTGCGACGCCAAGGACGTTGAGATTTTGTATGGCCGCTACGGCTATTATTTCCGCTGTCGGGTCTGCGACACCAAGAAGACGGTGCCGCAAAAATGCGAAGTTTGTAGCGAGAAAGCGAAGCTTCGTAAGAAAGCGAACTGCTTCTATCGCGATTGCCAGTCGTGTGGCACCCCGATTCTGCTGCATACCAATCCGGCCGAATCGGAAAGTAAGTGAGCTGCTAGGCGATCATGCACCGACTCCGTTGGCTTGGACGCGAGCATGCTTGAACACCGCAACGGAACTTGCCAAGAAACCCGCGGCTTCCATGGTTGGTTCAGGGTTTTGAGATCGGTTCTGCAGGACCGACACAATACAGTCGCTGGCCGGTGCGAATCAGCAATCGATTGCCCGCGACCGCTACGCCATAAACGGTCGGATCGTCGTAGGAAAACATTTGGTGCAGTTGGCGTTCGGGCATCCCCGCGAACACCTTCTCTGGCCCCGTTTTCGGTTTGGCTTGGTCGGCAGGGACGAGATTGGCACTGCGTTGTTGCTCCGCCGCCGCTTTGGCCTCCATCATCGCTTCGCGATCCCACAATCGATTGCGGGCGACTTGGTCGTATTGGTCGCCGGGACGCAGCACGACGGTGAAGCCGTTTTTCAACACAAAGTACACCAACGACTCTCCGGCCGAGTTGGTGACCCCAACGGCGGATGCCCAACAGGGATTGCCGATCCGTTTGGCGAATCGTTGCTGGCCAGTTTCTTGGTCGATGCAATACAGCACGCCGACTTTGTTGACATAGTAAACGTAGCCTGCAAACGCCAAGGGCGTCGAGTAATACGAGTTCGCCCGCTCGGCTCGCCAACGAACGCGATAGCCGGGCTTGCCATCGTCAGTGGTCAATTCGATGCAGCAATTCGCGCCGGCGGTCGCGTTCTCATCCGTTGCACCGCCATACATCGTTGTCGAACCGACAAAGATCCGATCTCCCACCACCGAAGCCGACGGGATGTGATTGCCCTGTAAACCGTCGAGTTGCCACAGCGATTCCCCGGTCACTGCGTCGTAGGCGTCGACGGTATCCGCGGAGCTGGTAATCACCAGATCACGATGGCCCCGGTGGGCGATCACGGGCGATGACCAGGAAGGAAGACGATCGCCGCGATCGGCTTTCCAGGCGACTTGGCCGTCGGATTTATTGAGCGCGACGAGGTACGACGGGCCATGATGATCGACCAACACGAACACGTGCGAGGCGGTTTGAGCTAGCGAGCTGGCAACGCCCCGTTCGTTGTCAATCTGGCCACCGCTTTCTTGCTGGATCAGCGGCATCGTCCAGCGAACGTCACCGGCGTGCGTCATCGCGGTCACATCACCACTGGGGAAAAACGAGTACACGCCCGACTCATCCACCACACACGTCGGTGCCGCACGGCTGTTGCGAAAGTAGTTCTCGACTTTCATGCTGGCGTCGATCGGCTTTGTCCACCGTCGTTTCCCCGTTGGCAAATCGAACGCGTGAACGTGTTGCTGCTCTTGGAACGGCCCGTCACTCGAGGTGACATAGACCGCGTCATGCCAACACACCGGCGCGGATTGACCGTAGCCGGGCAGGTCCACCGACCACGCGATCCCCTGGTCGACCGACCACCGCGTCGGCACATCGGATTGCGTGATACCGCTGCCATCACCACGAAAACCGGGCCATTGGCTTTGGCTGTAACCGGGGCTCATGGCCCACAACCCCAGCCCGATACCCAGCCCGATACCGATGAAGCATCCGAGGCTGCGGCATCCCATGGAAACGATGCTGCCGATTTGCCAAGTTTGCTGATTCATCGAGTTTATCCTGGACTGTGATCGGTTTGAGATGGGTGGACGATCCTCGTTGACACAAACGCTGCGCCAACGAGCATTTTAAACGCTGCTCTGGGCTCGTTCGAGCTGGAGGGTTTTCGGAAACAACACGTTGTTCTCTTTGTGGATGTGTTGGTGCATGTCGCGTTCAAGCTGTGCGAGCGAATCGAGCAACGCGCGGTAGGTGTTACAAGCCCACTCGGGCGGCGTGTAACCGTCGGTCGACGCGTTCAGGATCGCCAGCGCGTCACCGGCGAGATCGTGTTCATGTTCCATTTGACGGATCGGATTGCCGACGCTTGCGCAGCGAGATTCCTGTGGTTCGGTCGCCGCTTCGAGCTGGCGCACGAGCGGGAACAGGACTTTTTCCTCTTTCATCATGTGCGGTTCGAGTTCCGCTTTGAGCGCGACGAAGGCGTCACGCATTTGGAACAATCGTTTGTCTTTGTCACCGTGAACGCGCGCGACCTTTTCGGTCATGATATCCAATCGCGGCAACTCGTCTTTCAAGTAGGCATGGTGGGTCGATTCGATATGATCGGCCAGCTCCGTCAAGCTCATCGTATCGGGATCCACGATCGCTTCGCGGGAGCGATTGGCGTCGCACTTTTCCAGTTGCTCGATGACCGCGGCTGCATCCAACTTCTTTTTCGCACAAGCGTCCGCCAGCGGGATTTTGCCGCCGCAGCAATAGTCGATCTTCATCGACTCGAAGACACGAGCACGACTGGGAACTTCGCGAACGAGTTCGCCGACGGTAGTTTGCGCGTCAAGGGTTTGCATCGTTTCAATCCTGTGAAGGTAAAGTGGCTCAAGCCACGGAGCGTGGTTACTTGGCTGGGGGTACTGCACGACGGGGTACTACTCGAGTGGTTAATGCACGAGTGGGATCACGGCAGCGAAAGTTGCTCCGCTAAGCACCTCGGCAGAAGTCTTTCGGCATAACTCCTCGAAGCGGCGAAGCTGCAACACGTAGACTAGGCTACGTTAATCCCGGCTACGTTTTGCCCAATGAGTGGTGCGGAGGTGCTTAAACGATTCATGGTGTTGATCTCTTTGTTGGAGTGAGATTTGCGACTTTTGAGTTAGGGGGTCATTCCGCAGGCGACGATTGCGGCCGTGGCGATCGTGACCCCAATCAACGTCCAACCGATCCGCTTGAGGTATTTCGCGGGCGGTGGCGATGCCATCAACAACCCACTGGCGGCAACCATCGGCAGGGCCGCTAGCGGCAGCCAGATCCCTGACATGGCCGCCCCAGCGATCGCCATCGTCGCCAACCCCAGCCCCCACCAATGCAGCGTCCGCGGTTGCCGCTTCTGGGCCGCAATCACTCCACGCACCGCCAACGTGGTCGAGATAAAGCCAATCAACCAAACCAGCCAAACCTCCGCCGCATGCGGCACCGACATGCCACCGGCGATCAAAATGGGCACACAGGGAACCGAGAGCCCGGCGACGCCCATCAGTTGGCCGCCCAATGTTCGATGCAAACTCGCCGCGGCCAAGGTCAAACAAAGGATTGCGAACCCCAAGCATCCGGCAAGCGCCAGACGCACCGTGGGTGATCCGAACCCCATCGCCATCGTTCCGGCAATGACGCTTAGCGACAACCAACCCAACGCCCGTGTTCGCGCCTCGGGTGCATCACGGCGGACGCGTTGTCCGCGATGCCCCAACGCAACGAGTAAAGGTTCATGGGCAAAAAAACCGGCGAGCGAAGCGACGACGACCGCAGCCCCCACGACACCGACCCCCTGGGTGACCACCGCCGTCAACATCGGAATCATCACGATTGCATAAGCACCGTGCTCCTTGGGCTTCAGACTCACCATCGCGGACGGATGGCGAGCATTGACTTCCATTGCGACGGCATTCATCGGGTCACCCCCTTTCGCGATGCGATCATCGCTCATTCATTTTCGTTCGTAGCAAACGGCACTGTTCGCTTACGATTCTAGCCATATCTACACCCTAAGGTACAGGTTTCATGGTAAGAAATTACCGTGGCAGAATGTCGCGTGATGATTGCTTTTGTATTGAGATTCGAACTCGGCTAGAATATCTCCATGTCAAAACAGATAAAAAAGAAGCTCGATCGCAGACGTTTCGCCATTCAATCGGTTGCCGGCTCCCTGGCGCTGCCATGGCTTTCATCGCTGCGGGCTGAGACGACGGGTGGTCGTGCGGCGATTCAAACGTCCCCGGGCGCGGGTGTCGGTGCAGGCCGGTTCGTTGCGGTAGGCAACTTGCTGGGCTTTCAGCAAAAGCACTTTTTCCCAGAAACCACCGGCAGCGAATTTGAAGAGACGACGCTGCTGAAGCCGTTGGCGGCCAACCGCGACCAGATGACGATCTATCGTGGCCTGGATCACGGATTGCGGGGCGGGCACTTTGCCGTGCACACCTTTCTGTCGGGCGTCTTGCACCACGAATCGAAGCATCGTCCCGACGGCAACGTCACGATCGACCAGTTCCTGGCTGATGAGATTGGCGGTCAAACGCGGTTCGCGTCGCTGACGGTCGGTTCCGAAGGCGGCATCCATGGCGGTTGCCAAATGTCGTGGACCAAGTCGGGCGTCCGCGTCCCGCCGATCACGGGCCCCGCGGAGTTATTCGACCGGCTGTTTGTCACCGAATCGAAAACGCGGCGGGCTGAGAAGGTCAAAGCCACCGCGTTGGAAGCTTCGATCCTCGATTCCGTGATGGAACAGGCGGGCTCACTTTCCAAACGAGTCAATCGCGAAGACAAAGCCAAACTGGACGAATATTTCAGCTCGATTCGCGACGTCGAAAAACGGCTGCAAGTCCGCCGGCGTTGGGCCGATCAAGCCAAGCCCGAACCGCCGTTCGAAAAACCGGCCAACACCAACACGGTCGACGACCTGCCGATGTTGTACGAGTTGATCGCGTTGGCCCTGCAAACCGACTCGACCCGAATCGCCACTTTGGAAATCGGTGGCAGCTTCTTGCCTCAGAACCTGGGGATCGACAAGTCCTATCACAGCCTTTCGCATCACGGCAATGATGACAAGGCGATCGCGAATCTGATCACGTTGGAGACGTACCAGTTGGAGCAATTTGGAAAGTTCCTCACGCGGCTGGCGGGCATCCAGGATGGCCAGCAAAGCTTGCTCGACTCGACCGCGGTGTTGTTTGGTAGCGGCATGGGCAACGGCAGCTCGCACACCAACACGGACTTGCCAATCGTGCTGGCTGGCGGCGGCTACGGCGGCGGTGGGTTCAAGCAGGTGGCCGCCAAGGGCGTGGGCAAAATCCCGCTATGTAACCTGTTCGTCGATATCGCCCAACGGATGGGAGTCGAGCAGGACTCGTTCGGCACCAGCACAGGAACCTTCTCATAAACGCGATCGTCATGCATTTCGGTGAATCGGTTCGCTGGAGAGTCTGTTGCGCCGTCTGGGGTTGCCTCTGGGGTTTTGCCGCCTGGGGTATCGCCGTCTGGGGTTTTGCCGCCTGCCTGCTCGCGCCCTGCTCGCTCTCCGCCGCCGAAGCCGATGCCCAACGCGAAGCGGTGATTACCGACTTCCTCGGCCAATATTGTTTGCAGTGCCATGACGCTGCAACGGCTGATGGCGAGCGTGAATTCGAATCGTTCGGATTGCCGATTACCTCGACGTCGCAATTGATCACCGCCGATGAAATCATCGACCAAGTGACGCTGCGACACATGCCGCCGGAGGATTCGGAGCAACCGAGCGACGAGCAGCGATTGGAGTTACTGAGCGCGTTGCGGGACGGCATCACCCAGGCTCGTGCCAAACTCAAAAGCTCCGGTGGCCGCACCGTCATGCGTCGGCTCTCTAACCGTGAATACGAAAACACGCTGGCCACGCTGTTCGGCCGCCGCGTCGACACACTGGGATTGACCGCGGATTTCCCCAAGGAAAACACCAGCCAGCATATGGACACGATCGGGGCGTCGTTGGTGACCTCGGGATTCTTGTTGGACCAATACCTGAGCGCGGCCTCGCGATTGGTAGAGACGCGTCTGGGCAAACCGGAAACGGAGCCACAATCGTGGCACTTTACCAAGAATTTCAAACAGTACGAAGAATTGGCGGGCGCCCACCGCAGCGTGTTCAAATTCGAGTACCTGTGTTTGTACGAGCAACCCAACACCGATACGCGGCAAGGCGGCTACGGCCACATCGAGGATTTTTTGCAGGGCGTTCCGGTGTCGGGACTTTACGACATCGAAGTTCACGTTCAAGCGATGCACCGCGACACGCATTACGACCCGAAACTTTTCCGCATCGACTTTTCCGAACCGTTCCAGATAGCCATCGTTCCTGGCGACGCCACGAAAGGGCACATCCATTACCCGCAAGCGATCGAACCGATCCTGGCGACCGCCGTCGTGCCCGACGCACAGCCCGAATGGTTGAGTTTTCGCGTGTGGTTGGAAGCGGGCCAAACACCTCGCTTCATCTTCCCCAATGGGCCCTACGAATCACGAGCGTCGGTGATCGCCGTGAACAAGCGATACAAGGACGAGTTCAAGAATCCCAAGACCGGTGTCAGCCGTACCACGCTGCTGCGCGAGGGTGCGCTGCCGCATCTGAAGATCGGCGAAGTCAAAATCCACGGTCCGATTCAGGAACCGGGTGGTAGCGTCGAGGAACAGTCGGTTTTCGGAGCGGAGGGGTTTCAGGAAGATCGCGCGCTCGAGCAACTGTTTGCCTTTGCCCAACGAGCGTACCGCCGTCCGCTGGACGCATCGGATCGCACTCGGATCGAGGGCCTCTACCAAAAGCGTTTGTCCGAAGATGCCACCCCGCGCCAGGCGGCGTTGGATACGTTGCAGATGATTCTGTGCTCGCCATCGTTTCTGTATCTCAGTGAAATCACGGCCGAGGACGAGACAACGCTGGGTCCGTTCGACCTTGCCTCGCGACTTTCGTATGCGCTGTGGGCGGCGCCACCGGACGCGGAGCTGTTCGTGGCTGCTGAAACGGGCCACTTGACCGAGACGGACGCATTAAAAACTCAGATTGCCCGGATGCTCGACGATGAACGGTCGGACGAGTTCATCAACGGGTTCCTCGACAGCTGGCTGAACCTGCGAGAGATTGGCAATCTGCCTCCGCCCCGCAAGGCAGCGTCGGAGTACTACGCCGAGAATTTGCCTGAATCGATGAAGCAGGAAGCACGCACCTTCTTTCGAAATCTGTTGGACAAAAACGGACCGGTTACCGATTTGATCGATGCCGACTACACCTTCGTCGACAAAAAACTAGCGAAACTCTACCGCTTGCCCGAGCGCGACACGCTTCGTTTGGCCGATGGTTTCCAGCGTGTCAGTCTGGCCGAGAACCACCAACGTGGTGGCGTGTTGGGGATGGCTGCGGTCCAAACCGTCAGCGCTAACGGCGTCGACACTTCTCCGGTAACACGCGGCGTATGGATTTTGGAAAACATCCTCGGCATCACCCCTCCGCCACCGCCGGATGAGGTACCCGCGATCGACGCGGACGTCAGCGGAGCGACGACGATCCGTGAACGGTTGACGAAACACAGCGAGGACAAAGCGTGTTATGTGTGCCATCGCAACATCGATCCGCTCGGTTACGCGTTGGAAACGTTTGACCCCATCGGTCGCTGGCGGGCCAATTATCCCAAGCCCAAAGGCAAGTCCGCTGCGGCGAAGGTCGATCCATCTGGAAAACTGCCTTCGGGTGAAACGTACGAAGACTTTTCCAGTTTCAAAAAAGTGTTATTGGAAAGCCGCCGTGATGTTTTCGCTCGGAATTTGATCGAGAAGCTGCTCACGTACGCGACGGGGCGACACATGGAACAAACCGATCGATTCGAGATCGATGAAATTCGAAGCCGCGTCCAAAGCGATCACGAGGGACTGCGCACGATGGTGACCGAGGTTCTCACCAGCGAGATCTTTCGATCCCGCTAAGCAGGGAGGCAGGAATGATTGGGTGAAATCCCATTAGCCGCTTGCGCGTTAGCCGCGAACCGCTAAAACTTTGGTATGGACAGAGCATTTCGTGAAGGCATTTTTGTTCCGCGATCTTTGTCCGGAAGGCTTTGTCTTCATCCCGAAGGGATTCTTGGAGAATAGCCGAGGATAAGCGTAGCGACATCCCCGGAATCCGAATCGTAGTACACCGACACCCTGCGGGGTCGGTTGGGGCATCCGCGCTGGCCTTTCGGTGGTGTTCGCTGCGCTCAAGCCACCGGCTACTGTCGGTCATCCCGTCGGGATGAAAATTGCGCAAACCCAAAAAACACAACCCCAACTTTTCCACGGTCCAGCGTTAGTCCCGCTTGAACCGCTTGAACCGTGGCTAACGCCACAACGGCTAATCTACTGATAGACTCCTGCCTACCTGCTTAGAATCCAAGGCAGGGCCGTAAATCGAATTGAAGATTGAAGGGGAAAGGCGGAAGGGCGGAAGGGTGGAAATGTCGATCGTGGAAGGCTGTTGCATTGGATGACGCTCACGTAATCTAGCGGCTTGTCCACGTTACCGCTTCCCGGTGATTGGCAATCAGGATGCTCCCCCCAATTTTACTGATGGAGAACGCTTCAATGGGGCCAGTGTTTTGGAAGACGGCGGGCTTATTGGTGCTGTCCAACGTGTTCATGACCTTCGCTTGGTACGCCCACTTGAAGAATCTAGACGGCCGCCCTTGGATGATCGCGGTGCTCGTCAGTTGGGCAATCGCGTTCTTCGAGTATCTGATTCAGGTGCCGGCCAACCGGATCGGTTACACGCAAATGAACCTTGGGCAGTTGAAGATTTTGCAGGAAGTCATCACGCTATGTGTCTTCGTGCCGTTCGCGGTCTTCTACATGCAGCAACCGCTGAAGCTCGATTACGTGTGGGCGGCGATGTGCATCATGGGCGCCGTGTACTTTGTTTTTCGGTCAGCAACTTGAATATCGACCGAAAACGAAGCGATCGCCTGCGGCGAATGCCATCGGCTCACGTGTCACGCATTGTTTTCTTCGCATCCACGCACTCGGATTGGGAGTCCCCGCAATCATGTCCGCCCCTCCCCCTAACATCCCTCCCTCCAACGCCTCTCCCTCCAATACCTCAGAACCGAAACCGACGCCCCAGCCGGGGTGTCCTGTTTGCGGAGGGGTGATGATCGACATCCGAGGCAAGTTGCAATGCACGCGATGTCACCGGATTTGCGAAACGTGCTGTGAAGGCGGACGCGGATAAGGCTTGAAGCCCACCTCGATGTGTTAAATGGATCTAGGGGACGCGGTCATCCGAGTTGGGGATCCGCATCTTCGCTTCGCTGTAAAACACTTCCACCTCCACCAGATCGAACCAGGGGAGATGCTGAACCTCGGACTCTTGAAAGGTCTCGTTCATTTGCTCAACGGATTCTTGTGCTCGCTGTAGAAATTGAGACGCTTTGTCGTGGCGATTTGTTGCGTTGAAACAGAGTGCCAGCGGTGCATAGGTCAAGCCCACCGAAGGCCAGCGTGGATCTTGAGCGGATTCCTCTAGATAGGTGATCGCTTCTTCAAAGTCCCCCGCGCGGAGGCAGATCAAACCGAAGATGTAGTTGGAAACGGCGGGCGGAAGTGGGTGGACATCCTGGTCGCGTCCCAATCGGTTCGGCGGTGGACGATGACCACGCTGGCCAAACCGTTGTTGTTGGAGCCATTGCCCGGCGAGCGTCTTCAGTTTGGTCAGCGACTCGGGCGAGAGCTGCGACGGGCCAGCGACACAATTGCGCACAAACTCCCAATCGCGAATCGGTTGCCCACTGTTTATCCGCTGCTCTAATTGCTGGCTCAGCTGGCGAAACGCCTCGTCGTGATTGGTCATTCGCAGCAGCGCGCCGACGCCCCACCACTGCGGTGTATCGACGGGCGCCCCGAGTGAGATGGCTCGGGAAAAATCGTCCGCTGCCTCTTGCCATTGCTGAGTGCGTGTATGGAATTGCCCCCGCGCGACCCAGGGCAGGTAGTAGCTTGGTTGTTGAGCGACGGCGCTGTCGTAGTCCGCACTGGCCATCTCTAAGTTGCCCGCGATGGCGTGGGTTTGGGCGCTGGCGATCAATGAGTTGGCCAGCGTCACGTGGTTGGCAAATTGTTCGATCTCTCGGAGGGCTAGCTCCTTCTGGTCGCGTTCATTCATGGCCGCCTTCATCTGCCACAAACTCACGCCGGTGCCCCCGATCAAGGCCAAGGCGACGATCGAAACGGTCGCTAACGCAACGCGGTTTCGGCTCGCGAATTTCGAGAGTTGATAGACGAGTGTCGGCGGACGTGCTTCGATGGGTTGTTGAAGCAGGTGACGGTTGACGTCATCGGCCATGGCGGCCGCCGATTCGTAGCGTCGATTACGATTTTTCTCGATGGCCTTCATGACAATCCAATCCAGATCGCCCTGGATGGAGGTGGACAATCGAATGGGCGACGTTTGACGCGTCGCGGCGATGGTTGTCGGGTCGCCGCCGAGGGTTGACAAACGCGAGCTCGGTTTAGGCGGTTCCTCTTCGCGAATGATGCGACGCAGTTCGTCGTAGCCAGCCGAATCAAGCCGCTCGCGATCGAAGGGGGTCGCTCCGACAAGCAATTCGTAGAGCAGCACCCCGAGCGAATAAATGTCGCTGCGTGTGTCGACATCCAATCCGCTCATCTCCGCCTGTTCGGGACTCATGTAGAGCGGCGTGCCGATCATGGAGAAGAACCGCGTGTAGATCGTCTTGTCGGTCAAGCTTTGGCCGATCGCTTTGGCGACCCCAAAGTCAATCACCTTGGCGACGGGGCGATCATCGTGCAATGTGACCATCACATTAGAAGGCTTAATGTCGCGGTGAATGACCCCTTTTTGGTGAGCGTGATGCACGGCCGAGCAAACATCGACAAACACTTTCAAACGGTCTCGCAGGTCGAGTCCGTGACGATCACAAAACTCGGTGATCGGGACGCCGCGCACTAACTCCATCACAAAGTAGGGGCGGGCATCGTCGGTGACGCCCGCATCGAAGACGCGAGCAATATTCGGGTGGTCCATCATCGCAACGGCTTGTCGTTCCGCCTCGAAGCGAGCGATCACTTCCTTGGATCCCATGCCCGGTTTGACGATCTTCAACGCCACCTTGCGGCGCATGGGATGCGTTTGCATCGCGACAAACACCAAGCCGAAACCGCCCTCCCCGATCTGCTCCATCAACTGGTAGGGGCCAATGGTCATCCCCACATGTTGAACGTTCGCCGTCGACAGCGTGGAAATCGACGTCGTGAGATCAGCGTTGGACGCGATGGGATAGTCGAGCATGTTTCTGGGCTCGTCGTGCGCCGCCAACAACGCTTCGACGGACGCTCGCAGTTGCGGATCATCGCGGCAAGCCGAGTTCAAATAGGCTTCTCGATCGACCAGGCTTTCTTCTTCAATCGCCTGCAGGAAGATGGCCCGCTCCGATCCTTTGTTCATCGCTCGTTTGCCTGACCCATTTCCCGTTGCAGCCATGCTCTCGCGTAGGCCCAATTTCGTTTCGTCGTGCGAGGAGAAACGCCGAGCACTTCCGCCGTTTCGTCGATAGTCAATCCGGTGAAGTATCGGAGTTCGACCAATTTGGCGAGATCCGAATCTTCGGCAGCAAGTTTCGTAAGCGCTTCGTCGAGCGAAAGCAACTCGTCGAAGTTATCCGGGCACACGGCCGCGCAGTCCTCTCGCAAGTCGTGACGCACAAAGTCGCCACCGCGTTTGTCACGACCGCGTCGGCGAGCATTGTCAATCAAGATTCGTCGCATCGCTTCTGCGGCGGCGGCAAAAAAGTGTCCCCGCCCTTCCCATTGCTTTAAGTCCTCACCGCCAACGAGCCGCAAAAATGCTTCATGGACCAGTGCGGTGGGCTGGAGCGTCAATCCCGCCCGCTCTTGATTCATCTTGCTTGAGGCGAGTCGGCGCAGTTCTTCATAGACCAGCGGCAGCAGTTCACTGGCGGCTTGCCGGTCTCCGTTCTCGATTGCGGAAAGTATCTTGGTGACATCGCGATTCATGCCCGCATTGTATCACGACCATGCCAGAGTTGAATCCGTAGCCCAAGTCAATCCAAGTTCACGTGCAATGGCATCGATCGCCTCAACGTCGTTGTTATCGTCGTTGTCGTCGTTGTCGTCGTTGTCGTCGTTGTCGTCGTTGTCGTCGTTGTCGTCGGACTCACTCAAATCATCAAGCATCACTGCGTCGACGCGTTGTGCGTCGTAAATCGATTCGGGCTCGAACTTGGGCGGCGGTGGCGAGTGAAGCGGACTCGCCGGCGGTGATTCGTCACTCGTGTTGACTTCGCCATCGGCCACCGATGCCATGGGAACAAGCAACGGCGTGGCCACCATCTCGCCAGCGGCCGAAAACGCTTGCCCAATCGGGCCGCGACGATTGAGTTCGTTGATGACCAACAGTGCATCAAAAGCGGTGACGCGATTGTCTCGGTTGACATCCAACAAATAAGGGGTGGAAATGCTTTCATCCAGGGCACCGCTTTCATCCTGGGAAACATTTTCATCCTGGAACGCACTTTGCCGATTGAGTTGATTGATGACCACCAACGCGTCGAGAGCGCTCGTATGGCTGTCGCCATTGGTATCCGTTCGCTGCAAGATGTTCGTCGTCGCCGTCATCGCAAACGCGTCGGAACCGGCACTGGATTGCACCGTGTATGTTCGGTCCTCGGTCTGCGGTTGGAACACGATCGCGTACGTCCCAGCGGCGGTGAGCGTTGCCGTTGCCACCCCACCGCTAAACTGGCTGATCTGAACCCCATCCCCATCGTAGATCCAAATCGTGGCGGTCACCGACGTGGTGTCGACGGGGGTTACGGTGATGATGGCGTCGGAAACCGCCTGGAAAATAGTGGCGGTCGGGATGCTGTCCCCCGGGATCACGTGTGGACCGACCACGTAGTCCGGTGTGTAGATTTGTGATGGCAAGAGAGCAGCTTCGCTGTCCTCGTTGGTGACGGTAATGGTCGCGGTATCGATGCTGGTTGCCCCGTCATCGTCGGTGACTTGCAATCCAACGGTGAACGTTCCTGAGGCGGTGGTGCTATACGTTGCGGTGACGCCGGTCGCATCGTCGTACTGGCCATCGTGGTCCAAGTCCCATGCGTACGACACGATTGTGCCATCGGTGTCCGACGAACCCGAACCGCTTAGCGTGAGGGTGCCGTTGGTTAAACCCGAGTACGGTCCGCCCGCGTCCGCCGTTGGTGCCTCGTTGGTGGATACAACATCGACATCGATACTGGCAAACGGGATGCTGGTGTTGACCAACGCGGCGTAGCCGGAATCAACACTTTGCGGATCGAAGACGACAAAGAAACTCCGGTCGCCGTCGACAACACCGTCCGCCACGCCCGTCACGGTAACCGATTGAATGACATTCCAGTTCTCGGGTGTGAAGGTTAGCGAGCTCGGACGGACCGTTCCTTCGTTGACGTTGCTACTAAGCACGGCCAGCACCACATCGGACGTCGGTTGCGTGTCGAGCGTGACATTCAATGTGACGGAGGTTCCGTCTTCGCTAATGATCGCGGACCCGCCGCTGGAAACGGTGACCGTGATGCCGGCGTCGATCGTGTTGTTCGCAACGCCCAAGCCCACAAACGTCTCGCCGCGGCCCGAATTGGCACCTGGGACCCCAATGGCAACGTCACCGCCGCCATCGCCATTGATGTCGACTCCGCCCAGCGAAGTTCCGAAGCCATCGCCATCCGTTGTGCCCAGCAGTGACACGCCATCGTCACCCATCACATCATGCAAGTGCGTGTCGGCGGGCATGACGCCGGTGCTTCCGTAGACAATGTCAACGCTTCCCGAAACGTTCGAGTCGCTGTTGTAAGCATCGGGGTCACCGACGACGGAGTCCGCGATACCGTCACCGTTCACATCGATCAATCCGACCGAGATTTCAGCCGTACCGATTTCGACTTCCACGAGTGCGGGAGCGTCACCGCCACCACCCACAGGCGGCCCACCAACGGGAGGCGGTCCACCGCCGGGAGGTCCATCGCCACCGGGAGGCCCATCGCCGGCCGCCGTCAAATTGGCTTCCTCGACGACGCCGTAATACTCCAATCCGATGACGTAGGGGAACACGCCCGATCCGATCGAGATCGTTTCGGTGTCGTCGATCGTGACGACGTAGTGGTAAATGCCTTCGGGATATTCAGGCGTGACGCTGAACCGACCATTGTATTCATCCAGATCACCGAGACCCTCGACGTATTCGTAGTCTTCGACGTAGGCCCCCAGTGGCGCTTCGGCGATGGTGGGTCCGTCCGCGACGTCCGTTCCGTCGGCAAGATGCGTTCGCTCGGTGATGTCACGCGTCTGCCAACTCGAATCCAGTTTGACGATGTCACCGGTTCCATCGTCGTTCGCAAATCCCCAGGGTCCGTAAATCGGGTACCCGTCGTAGGACCAACCCAAGATCGGTGAGTGGTCGCTGCCATCGTCACCCAAGTCGGTCATCAAACCGATGTTGACCGTGTGGGTGTGGTATTCGCCGGTCGGAGGCGGATGGCCACCGTTAGCATCGAGTCCATCGCCTTCGAAGTAGACCGCGTTTTGGTTCCAGACGCCTACATTTTCATACGACATGGCGTCGGACCAGTTGTAGACCGCAACGCCATCAATCCAAACGCCCGTTGATCCGAGGCGGGTGGCAACCTTGTCACCGGTTTCTTCCGTTGGCGAACGAGGAATCACATGCGTTCGATCTTGATCTGTGACCGTGCCTGGGTTTCCGGGGAACGGCCCGATGACTTGATAAGAAATCCCGGACGAAGTGACGTAGACCGAGGTCGCATCGGGTACGACAGAAACGAAATTGACCAACGCATCCTCAACCAAATGGGTGTTTTGGTTAGGCACGTCATACGCGGTTCGTCCCGTCGTGTTGACGATAAACGAACTCAGCAGCGGATCCGACTCGTAGTCTCCAGCGAGTCGAAAACCGTTACTGCCATCGAGCGAGTCAAGCGAAACGTTTGCGGCGAAGCCATCTGATTTCCCGAAAACGACATAGGCCGCACCGACGGAAACGCCATCCACTTCGGCTCGTGGCGAACCGATGATGACATCGTCAAAACCATCGCCATTGGCGTCGCCGCCTCCGGCAACGGCAAAGCCCGCTCGGTCATCACCATCCACGCCGTCCAAGCGAAATCCGTTGCTGCCGCTCAGCGTTGTAACGTCCAGTGTTGCGGCCGAGTTGGCCGAACCCAACACGACGTAGGCCGCCCCCGCATCCGCTTCGCCGTTCACCGTCGCCCCTGGTGCACCGAGGATCAAATCGTCGAAACGATCTCCATTCATGTCTCCGGCTGAGGCGACTGTGAAGCCGAGTTCATCACCCGCGGCGGCCCCGGCCAAACGAAAGCCGTTGCTCCCCGTCAGCCCCAAAAGTTCGCTTGACGCGGTAAACGAAGCGGCTCCAAAGACCACGTAGACCGAGCCAGCATCCGTGTGGCCGTCGGCATCCGCACCGGCAGCACCGACCGCGAAATCGTCAAATCCGTCGCTGTTAAAATCGCCGATTCCCGCCACCGATCCGCCCGCGGCATCCCCTGCGGCAGCACCGTTAAGTCGGAAACCGTTGGTCCCATCGAGTGCCGACAACGTGATCGAAGCGGCAAGATTGCTGCCACCAAAGACAACATAGGCGGCACCGGTATCTTCAACCCCATTTTGATCCGCACCATTTTGATCAGCATTGGGAGCACCAATGATGACGTCATCAAAACCATCCTGGTTGATGTCGCCCGCCGAACTGACCGAGGACCCCGCCAACTCACCGGAGCTACCCCCAATCGCCAATCCCGCTGATGCGTTGAGTGCAGACAGGTCAATGGTTCCGGTCAACCCTGTCGCCGAACCATAAACAATGTAGGCGGCGCCAGCGGAACCATCGGCGGCGGGAGCACCAATCAATAGGTCTTCGACCCCGTCGCCGTTGAAATCGCCTGCCGAGCTGACCGATCTGCCGGACTGATCGCCGGCGTCCCCGCCGGTGATGACAAAATCGCTCGTGCCTTGGATCAATTCGGCTTGGGTCCATTCGGCTTGGGTCCATTCGGCTTCGATTAGTTCGGCTTGGCTTTCGCCCAAACTCTCTGCGACCACGATCGTTGTCGATGCTTCGATCGGCGATCCCTCGAGTAAGTAGGCCGAGTGATCGTGAGCGTTCAGTCCGACGGTAATTGTGTGCAGCCCGGATTCAACGTCTTGCAGTTTGTAGGCAAGATCATAAAAGCGAGTGACCTTCACGCCATCCAGATAGAGGTGCAGGTGGCCTTCGCCGTCGATAGGATCCGTCGCATCGGTTTGGACGATCTTGAAGTCCGCGATCGTCACCGAAACATCGACGCCGCCCAGGTAGTCGTTGGTTGCGGTAATCGAAATCGTGGGAGCCGTCACCCCCTCGGGCACTTCAATCCCAGCGGCATGGGTGTGCTCGGTTGTGGTTCCATCGGATTCGGTATGTGAATGCGTTGTCTCGGCCATTTCGGCGGCCATCGAGGCATCGTCCATGTCGGTCATGGCATCATGACCGTCCATGGCGTCCCCGTGCAACATCATCCGCGGCTCAATGACTTCCAACCGTAGCCGACGACGGTTGGACTGTTTTGGACGACGCTTTTTTTCAAACCAACTTCGCATGAATTCAACCTAGATCATTGATGAGCAGACAAGGGGCTGCAGATCAATGCGTCATCAAGGCTTCAAGCGGGCCAAGAATTCTTCGTCGCCTAGGCGGGCGCGAACCTCGAGCCAGGCGCGAACCTCGAGCCAGGCGCGAACCTCGAGGCTGCGTGCACCTCTAGGCCACTCGATTGAAGAACGATCCGCTTGCCCCCAGTTCGTCCTGCATCGCTTGCTCGAACAATGCGACGTCCACGTCGTTCGCTTCTAGGACTTCGGTCAACGCCGTGCGGATCGCGTCGCTCGAGACTTCCGATGTGTCATTCGCATTGAGTTCCGAAATCGTTTCGATCAATTGGGTTAACAACTCATCCAGGTCGGCTTCATCGACGTTAGCACTGAGCAATGCGGATTCAATCGATCCGATTTCATCGTCGCTTGCGGAGCCGGAACGAGGCGGTGGGCCGCTGGGGCGACCGCCACCCTGGGGCCCCCCGGCACCCCGGGGACCACCGGCAGCGCGACTCGCCTGGATCGCATCGCCCACTTTGGCGGGGTCGATCCCGTTGGCTTCCAAGACGCCTTGGATCGCCGATTGAACGGCCGAATGATGATCGTTGTTCGCCGAGGCGCCTGACTTCACCGAATCGACGGCTTGTTTGACCTGAGACAACACATCGGCCGCAGTGGAATCGTCGACGCCCACCGTCTGTAGCGCCGAAGCGAGCACGTCTTGCTGATTCGGACGTTGGTGGCTGCGGGAGGCTTGTCCCACCGAGAACGAGGACGAGAACGAGGACGCGGATTGAATGTTCATGAATCTCTCGAGAATAAGTGGCAGGGCGCGTTTGCGACGACAAAGTGAGCACGCAATCGTTGACGCCTACGTGCATCTTCGTGCGAACGATGGCCACGACTTGCGGTAAAAAGGCCATATTCACGGACGTTTCCATGGCTCAAAGGGTCGCACGCCAACCCGCTGATTTTGTTTGTTTTTCGTGTCACCCTGCTGAATCATTTGACGCATTGATGTTCGAACGAGTCTTTTCAATCTTTTCAAATAGTGGGTACCACCATGATGCGTCCAATCGCACTTTCACTGTTCGCGATCACCATCGCACTTCCTAGCATCGTGATGGCGCAGCCGCCCGGCGGTGGGCGTGGCCCGGGCGGTGGTTCGCCGTTGGAAAGGATGAGTCAAATCTTCGATATGGCGGATGCCAATGGCGATGGTCAACTCAGCAAGGCCGAATTGACGGCCGCAATGAACACCCCACTCGGCGGAAACCAACGTGGCGGTGGGCCGCAAGGCCGTGGAGGTCCTCCTCCAGGACTCGACAATGGGCAAGGCCCGATGCAACGTGGCCCCGGCGAACACGGTCGCCCGGGTGGCCCCGGCGGACAGGACGGACAGGGCGGACACGGTGGCCCCGGCGGACCTCCCCCGCGGCCTGGGCAAGTGCTACCGGATTTCGTGGCTCAGTCGCTGAACCTGACCGAGCGTCAACAGCGACAACTCGCCGCCCTTCAAGCCGACGTGGACAAACGGCTGGCGGGTCTGTTGACCGATGAGCAACAGCAACAACTGCAAAATCCTCCGCCACGCCCAGGGCATGGTGAAGGCGGTCCCGGTCACGAACGCCCCGGTCAAAATCGCGACAACGGTCGCCCGCAACGACCTCAGTAACGGTTGTCGGCTCCCCGGCGTGCCGTTAAACGAGACGAGACCTGCTTCGACCTGCTGTTCGATTTCTCAGACGAGAAGTCTAGGCAGGGAGGCAGGAATGATTGGGTGAAACCCCATTAGCCGCTTGGGCGTTAGCCCCGGTTGAACCGCCTGAACCGCCTGAACTGCCTGAACCGCTTGAACCGGGGCTAACGCCAACACGGCTAATTTACCGAAAGACTTCTACCTACCTGCTTAGGCTACGTTTATGAACAAGACATTCATGATTTTCGCCGTTTCGGTCTTCGCATTAGGGACGTGGGTTGTGGTAGTGGTGGCACAGCAGCCGCCGCGGCCTCGGATGCATCGTATCGTCAACAAGGGACAACTGGATCCGCGGCCGGCAACGTCGACCCCTGCGATCAAGAACGAAGTCACGATCACGATCGAAGGCGACCAGCGGGTGATCACCTCCAACGGCATTCCGGAGCATCCAACCGGCCAGTTCCCCAATCGCGGCAACCCCAATCGAATCACGCCGCAAACTCACGTTTATCGCATTCCCGCCAATCCCAAAGTCGCTGACCAAACGACGCCGATGCGTGGTGAATTTGGGGTCGCAATCAATGGCGTCCCCTTTGATCCTGGTGCGGGAGAATTTTATGCTGGCGAACCCGGTTGGCAATACGAGCCTTTGTCGGGCGCGATCGACTTGGGCATCGACGTTTCGCACGCCCATGTCCAACCGACCGGCAAGTATCACTATCACGGTTTGCCGACGGGGCTGATCGACTCCGTGCAAGTTGGTTCGGGAAAACATTCGCCACGAATTGCTTGGGCTGCCGATGGCTTTCCCATCTATGCGGTCTATGGTTACAGCGATCCGAACGACGCAAACTCAAGCGTGCAAAAACTAAGGTCGAGTTATCAACTCAAGCAAGGCCAACGTCCCGGTGGAAACGCGCCCGGTGGGACGTACGATGGGACCTTTGTTCAGGATTACGAATACGTCCAAGGCAGCGGCGATCTGGATGAGTGCAACGGGCGTTTTACCGTGACTCCGGAATACCCCGAAGGCACGTACGCCTACTTTATGACAGAAGAATGGCCCGTCGTTCCCCGCATTTTCCGGGGCACCCCGTCTGTGGACTTCATGCATGGTCCGCCCAGGGGTGGTCCGGGACAAGATGGCGCTGGACAACGTGGGCCTAGACAACGCGGCGCTGGACAACGTGGCGCTGAACAACGTGGCGCTGGACATGATGATCGTCGCCCGCTTGGTCGCGGTGGGCCACCACGCGTTGGTCAACTTCTCCCCGACTTCATTCGTCATTCGCTGAACTTATCGGCGGAACAAGATCGAGAGCTCGACGCGATCCAGAGCATGGTCGACGACGAACTTAAAACCATCCTTACCCCCGAGCAACAGGATCAACTCAGGTCACCTCGCAACTTCCGTGCTCGCGGTGGTCGACCTCACTAGCCTACGCTCCAACCCAAAGTCTCTCATGCGACACCTTCTGCTCTTTTCGTTTGCGTTGCTCTTCATCACGTCCATTGCGGACGCTGCCGATTGGCCTGAATTCCTCGGTCCCCGCGGTCAAGCACACGCCTCGGAAACCGTGCCCACGACGTGGAACGATTTGGAAAACTTACTGTGGAAAGTCGATTTACCAGGAACGGGTTCTTCCAGCCCGATCGTGGTCGGTGACCAGGTCATTTTGACGTGTTATGTCAGTGATCCGAAACCGAAACGCCAAGTCATCAGTTTCCACAAGAGCACTGGCGAAGAAGTCTGGTCCGTGGACTTTCCGATTGATTATCGCGAAGATGGCTACCAGGGCTACATCACCGAACACGGTTACGCCAGCAACACGCCGGTCTCCGATGGTGCCAACGTGTACGTGTTCTTGGGCAAAGGGGGCGTGCATTCGCTCAGCCTTGATGGCGAATTGAATTGGAGTGTCGATGTTGGCAAAAGCTCCAGCAATCGCGTGTGGGGGTCCGCCGCCAGTCTCGTGCTGTTTGAAAACAGTGTCATCGTCAACGCCGCCGAAGAAGCCAAAGCGATCCTGTCCCTCGACAAAGCCACCGGCAAAGAAATCTGGCGACAAGACGCTGACATGCTGGAACTGACTTATGGAACGCCGCGCATCGTCACGCTTAAAGATGGAACTCATGAACTCGTGATCAGCGTCCCCTCTGAAATTTGGTCGATGAATCCGTCCACGGGAAAGTTGAATTGGTACGCCAGTTCTCCAATGACCAGCAACGTTTGTCCGTCGGTGATTGTCGATGGCGAAACCGTTTACAGTTTTGGCGGCTACCGTGCATCGGGCAGCATCGCGATCAAAGCGGGTGGCAAAGACGACGTCACCGAGTCGCATGTCCTATGGACCAACCGATCGAGTTCCTACGTAGCCACTCCGCTGCTTCACGAAGGACGCTTTTACTGGATCGATGATCGTGGCATCGCCTATTGCACATCGGCCAAGGACGGCGAAGTGATTTACAAAGAGCGGGTCCGCGATCTGGAAAGCGGACGTCCCGTTTACGCTTCACCAATTTTGATCGGGGACAATATCTACGTCGTCACACGTCGCAGCGGCACGTTGGTCTTCGCCCCCAGCGACGAATTCCATCCGCTTGCACAAAACAAATTCGCAAGCGACGAAACCGACTTCAACACCTCACCCGCCGTCAGCGACGGTAAGGTCTATTTACGAAGCAACCAATCACTCTACTGCATCGGAAACTAGGGGGTCCGCTCCTCGCGGGTGTTCAAACCCAGCCCAAGCGATCGTGAAGTTTCTGGGTCATCGTCGCCTTCGCCGGATGACGTTTCATTCGTAGAGCTAAGCAGCTAGGCAGGAATGATTGGGAGAAATCCCATTAGCCGTTTGGGCGTTAGCCTGGGCTGTGGAAAAGTTGGGGTTGCGTTTTTTTTGGTTTGCGCAATTTTCATCCCGCCGGGATGACCGACAGTCGCCAGTGGTTTAAACGCAGCGAACACCACCGGATGGCCCGCGGTTCGGTTTCCGGAGATGTCGCTACGCTTATCCCCGGCTATTCTCTAAGAATCCCTGCGGGATGAAGACAACGCCTTTAGGACAAAGCCTTTAGAACAAAGATCGCGGAACAAAAATGCCTTCACGAAATGCTCTGTCCATACGGAAGCTTTAGCCCCAGCGGCTGGCGCGCCGGCCGATCGCCCCGAATACGGCATCGGCAACGTGATGAGGGCGGTGCGGTCGCGACGGAAGTTCCCAGTCCACTGGCTCGGAAACGTAACCGTCGAACTCATCCCGCGAAACGCCTCGATCACGATCGACGTCGGCGGCGGATACCTTCGCCCAATACCGCGTGCTGACTTCGCTTTCGGATATCAAGCCGTCGCCGTCAGCATCGTTTGAATTGAAGACTTCATCGCGAGCGGCCGCGATCGCGGTTTCCAATTCGGCGAGGGTTACGAGTCCGTCCGCATCCGTATCGATGCCTTTATCAATCAGTTGGGTCCAGAGGCGTTCGGAAACTTCGTCTTCGGAAAGAGAACCTTCCTCGTCGGTGTCCAACCGCGTGATGAATGATTCAGGGTCGTTACCAAACAAGATGAAGTTGCCGGTGCGATGGTGACCGTGTTGGTGACCGTGATGATGATGCGCCGCGTCGGATTCAACCCCATCGTCATCGGTGTCGTCGATCCGTCCGCCGTCGTCGATCGGGTTTCCGAGGTCGTCCCCACCCTCTGATTGAACCGAGTCATCACTGTCTTCCGAGTCATTACTGTTTTCCAAGTCATTACTGTCTTCGAGCGTTTCGGTGACCTCGATTTCCGTGGAGTCGACCGTGGTGGAGTCGACGGTTGCCGATACTGAGGAATCGCCACGGTGGAGTGAGTTGATAACCGTCAACGCATCCAGAGCCGAAACCCCACCATCACCATTGACATCGCAAAGCCCCTCCATTTCAACGTCGCTTGAGTCGGCCGAGGAGGCCCGATTGAGCTGATTGATAATCATTAGCGCATCGATGGCCGAGGTCGCGTTATCACCGTTGACATCGGTTGGATTGAGGTAATTGAAATCCCCAAGGTCTGCTTCGAGACGTCCACCAAAACGGTGCCATCGCCCACCGTGTCGCCAACGGTTGCGTGGAAATGGATCATCGTCGGAATCTCCTGGGTCATCGTCGCCATCGCCGGATGGCGTTTCATTCGTGGGGCTATCGCTGGGGACGTCGTCCACAGGATCGTTCAACGTGGGAACATCATCGGGCTGGATTACCACGTTCGACTCTGCGGCGGCGTATAGTTGTTGGACGGCGTCGGCATCGACGCCACTAAGACTGGTGAAAAACTGGTTCGGCGAAACGGACGGAGCCAAGACGGTGTCGCCCCCTTCCTGATGATCGAGCCCCAACGAATGCCCGATCTCGTGAACGGCGACCCAAACGAGATCAAAGGCACGATCCCCCAATGAGTTCCCAACTTCCCACGATTCAGAAAGGTCGAATTGGATGTCGCCTGCGATTCGCGTAGGATTCACGTCGTCGGGGAAGTACGCTTGAGCAAGCGTGCGGCTGGCTCCATCGATGTTGACGAACGAGATGTCGATGGAGTCACTCAGTCCGACCTGGTTCGTCGGCGTAAACTCGATGTCGGCGGCGCTCGACCACGCCGCCAGCGCCGTTTCGATCGCCGCGTTCGTCTGAGCTTGGGACAATGAGTTCGGGGAACCGTTGATCGTGTACGTCAACTCAACGCTGCCCAATCCGGGGCCGTCCCACCCCAGGCTGGCGGCCAGCACGCGGCGAGTTTCAAGAGGTTGCAGTGATAATCGACGGGTCTTTCGTTGCATGAATTTCATTAATAGCCTCGGTCACAAACACAATTCGCGGTGCGGAATCACCGCGTGACAAAAAGAAATCGAAAAGAGGTCGTGCGCCACGAGCGCGAACTATCGCAACGGGTTGGGTTGGTTGACCGAAACCCGCGAGGAGGGCACCGTTGCTTGAGTCAACATGACGCCACGGTCGTCACCCGTTCGCTCCGCATCGCGTTTTGCTTTCAACGCCGCGATGCGTTCAGCCCGCTTGGCACGCTTGGCTTCGACGCGGGCCAACCGTGTGGCTTGCAGTGTTTGCTGTTGTTCATGGTGGGACTGAGCCAATTGCTGCGTTTGCTGTTGCCGCACTGCGTAGAGCTGTTGTTGCAGCATCATCATCTGTTGCCGCATTGCCAACATTTGCTGTTGCTGAAGCGCCAATTGACGCTGCTCGGCGTAGGAGTTCGCGGTGTTTGCATACGCGACCAACGGGTTAAAGGAACCCGTTGCCAAGTTTGCTTGGCTGGGCCCCCCACCCCCACGTCCTCCACCGGAACATTGGGCTTGGGCATTGTCGGCGATGACCAGCATGGAAGCTGCGATCGCGGCAAGCATCGAAAGGGTTTTGAATTGAGCGAACATCACAAGTTTCTCCGTACGAGTAGAAAGGGAGAGCAAGCGGAACTCGACTACCTCCCATTGTTTAAGGACGGAAGCTGCCAAACGTTGTCACTTCCGCTCCACGAATCAATTCAAGGCGATGCCGTTCTTTTCCTGCGGAACCTCATAGAGCGGCATGTGGCGGTAGTAAACTTCCAGACAAAAAATTGAAAAGCAGGTCGTATAGAGCCGGCCGGCGTGACGTCCCCACGCATCGTTTTGGGGCGACCAACTCCCCTTTTCACGACCTCGATTGACTTGCGATGCTGGCAATTGCACTTTGAGTTGGTCGTTCCACTTCGTCCAAAGGGGGCCACCAAAATGGTGCAGCGATTGGGTGGCGTAGTACCAGTAATAGACATCGGGATCTTGCAGGTCGATCGGATGATTGGATGCCAGTGATGCCAAACTTCGCGACATTCCGAGCAGATTCCGATCCGCTCCCATGTATTGGCGACACAGCAACCCCTCGGCCGTCATCGACGGCGTTGCGACGTCGCCGATCATGTACGAGTACCCGACGCCGTAGTAATCTTCGCCACCATCCGTGCTGACGGAATCGAAATAGCGTTGGATTTTCGGCCAGATGTAGCGATCCACTTCCAATCCAGCCGCCTCGCCGCTTTTGAGCCCCATCACAAACCAGCCCGTTACCGAGGTATCGCTGTCCATTTTCGGTTGATAGCGCCATCCGCCCTGAGGCGACTGAGCACGCACGGCAAAGTTGCAGGAAGCTTGAGCGTACGGACGTAGCCACGAATCACCTGTCATGGCATACAACTCGCAAAGTGCGATCATCGCTTGAGCTTGAGCGTACATCTTTTCGTGCGGCGCCGAATTGACGGCAAAAAAACCTTGCCGATCTTGTTGCTTGACTAACCAGCGCACCGCTCGCAGCACTTCTTTTCTGTACTCTCCCTCTCGATGCGTGTTCCCGGCGCCCATGAACGCCAGCATCGCCATGGCGGTCGCACTGACCTGATTTTCACCTCGAGCGCCGTCGGTGTAGGGACCTCGCAGACTCCAACTGCCGTCCCGCAATTGCTGGCGATTGAGCCATCGCAATCCGAGCGATACGGCGTTCTCGGTGGTCTCCGTTCCGCCCGACGCTTTCAACAGCTTCTGTTTGAGGGCACCACGACGACCGCCAAACATGCTCGCGGGACTCGAGGGCAACTTGGTCATCGGAATATCGCCCGCCAATTCCACCAACGGCAATGCGGACACCCCGGATGTCACATCGATCGGTGTGTTCATCGCAATGGGATCAATTTCCACCCTCGATTCCAAGAAATCCGTTTCCAGCAGGTCGTCTAGGATGACCGGCTCGATGGAAAACTCGACCAATTGAGTCGTGAACTCATCGCGACCTTGGCTGATCGTCAACATGAGCCGACCGATCTCGCCGGACGAAGTCGTGATCAGTGCCAACACAAGCAACAAAACAAGGTGAATGACCGTGCTGAGTAACCATGCCGGCGTCTCTCGAAGTCTGCGTTTGACGTTCCATTCGTGGAATGTTTGGAACAGTTTCGCCTTCAATGAATCGCCCCTCAACGAGTCGCTCGTTGGCTGCGTCGCGAGCGGAGGCTTTGTCGCCAAGACCAGCTCGCCGCGCCATCGCGATTGGGGCGTGCCCCGCATTGCTGGTTTTGGCACAGTCGGCTGCGACACCTGCCGTCGCTTCCCCGAGCTAACCGGCGGAGGTGGCGGAACGAGGATGGATGGAGAGGACATCGACATCGGAGTGGCCTTGGGGGAGTGCAGGCAAGGCCAGGATCCAACGCACATCGTCTTCACCCAACATTGCTATTTCTCAAGGACGACTTCGAGATTGAAACGTCACTCGGCCTGGCTGCAAAAAACCGCCCGTGACGTTTGCCCCGAATCCTCGTCCTTTGCAGAGTAGCGAAAGTCGCAAACCGTTTCGGTGCCTTGCTCGTCTATCAAATTTGGAGTGCAAACCATGGTCGCATTCACCCATTCCTACCCAAGTGATTCATCGCATTTCCTTCGGCAGCCCCACCCCACCGAGCGAGGAGGGTTCGACATGCTTGATTGTGAAGTCATCTCGATCTTGGGCGCGGATTGTCCCATCGGAAGGCAAATCATCGAAATTTCCTTGCGGTGCGGCTACGAGGTCCAGGCACTGACGCAAACCGCACTGGAACCATCACCCGACAAAGATTTGCGGGTTCTGCAAAGTGAATCGTTCGACGAACGCCACATTCAAACGGTGGTTCGGGGAAGCACCTGCGTCATCAACCTATGCAACATGAGCGGTTGCCGAGCCGCACAAGGCGGAATGTCGAGCGTCTCGATTAGCCAGGTCGCCCTTCACGCGATGCAGCAGTCGCGAACACCACGCTATCTGCTTGTCACCCATCCTGGCGTGCGTTTTCCCAGCGATCACAAGCTGGCGGTGGATGGGTTCACGTCTCGCTACGTCTGGCCAATCGCCCATCGGCAGCGTGCCCGTGAATTACAAGAAGAAGCCAACTTGGTGATGAAGACCGATTTGAATTGGACGATCGTTCGTTGTCCCAAAATCAAAACCGTCGCGACCATGGGCTCCATCCGTGTGAATCGAAACAAGCCGATGGGTCGATTTGTGGCGACCGATCGGCTGGCTCGCTATCTGGTGCATCTGAAGGACAGCGACACCTACAACCGTCAAGCGATCTTTGTTGCCAGCGTTTCAGTCAGAAAAAACTAGCGGACCCTCAATGAATCAACACAAACCAACAAAGCAAGCCGATTCGCTGAAGACGCGAGTCGAAACGTCGCTTCATCGTCACGGATTGGACGTCATTGCGGCGACCGACCTCGGTGATCGCACGATCGAATTAAGTGGGCTAATCGATTCGGTGAATGATTTTGCGTTTGCCGTTGCCATCGCACGAACCGTGCCTGGCGTCGCCCGCGTCGTCTATCGTCGCGAGCGAAACTAGTCCAAGCGAAGCGAGCCCATGCTCGGCAACCTGATTGTGAGAAAGCAAAACTCGCGTGTGACACTTCAAACGATGCCCCGTACTTAAGAAATGGACCACCTCGTACATCACGGTGGTCTCTTTTCTCTCAAACATCACAGGTGGCACCATGGCTCGTTTTTGGAATCGTTGGACCGGACGCTCAAAGACTTCACAATCCACTCATAAAAAACGCGACAAGACAAGGAAGTCCCCGCGTCGTCGTCTGAAGTCCGAAACGCTTGAGACTCGGCAACTATTGGCCGCCAACCTCTTTCATAACGAACTGATCCCCGAAGACACCAACGAGGATGGCGTGGTGTCGGCGATCGACGCCTTGACGATCATCAATGAGATAAACCGCCAGACTCGCGGAGGAGATGTGGCGACGGGGGATGGTGGTCAAGTTGAAGATCGTGGACGCGGCCGAATGACCGACGTCAACAACGATGGGCGAGACACGGCGTTGGATGCGTTGATGGTCATCAATCGGTTGCATCGCGAACGCAACGGTGGTTTTAATCCTGTCCAAAAGCCGGAAACGCCCAACGAAGACCCGACTGGCGATCTGGGCACGGAAGTCCGATCGGTCGACGGCACTGGAAACAATCTGGAAACCCCCGAATTGGGATCAGCAGACACCGCACTCATTCGGATCGCAGAAAATGATTACGCCGACGGCATCTCCGAACCTGCCGGAGAGGATCGCCCGAGCGCTCGCGAGATCAGCAACACGGTCTCCGCTGCGGCCCCCGACGGCACAACCAATGAGCGAGACTTGAGTTCATTCGTCTTTATCTGGGGCCAATTCCTGGATCACGACATCGACCTTTCCTTGCAACCGGCGAACGAGGCAGACGAGATTGCGTTTGACATCGAAGTTCCCACCGGCGATCCGTTGTTCGACCCCGCGGGCACCGGCGAAGAAACCATTCACTTAACGCGATCGGATATTGCCGAGGGAACAGGAACTTCAATCGACACGCCGGCCGAGCAAGTCAATGCGATCACCGCTTGGGTTGACGGCTCGCAAGTCTACGGCAGCACTCAAACCGTCGCCGATTCGCTCCGGGAATTTGAGGGCGGGCGAATGCTAATGAGCGACGACGGTCTGCTGCCGACCGACGACAATGGCAACGTGTTGGCCGGAGACATTCGCGCCTCCGAAAACATTGCCTTGACGTCGATGCATGCCCTGTTCATCCGCGAACACAACCGGCTGGCTGATGAGATTTCCGCAGCCAATCCTGATTTGACCGACGAGGAGATTTACCAACAGGCTCGTGAAATCGTGATCGCTGAATTGCAATCGATCACCTACAACGAGTTCTTGCCGGCATTGTTGGGTGAAGACGCCCTAGCGGAGTACGAGGGCTACGATTCAAGTGTCGATCCTTCGATCGCCAATGAATTTTCGACCGCCGCGTTCCGGTTTGGGCACACGACACTCAATGACACGATTGGATTCTATGGGAACGATGGTTTGGATGTGGAGGATGCGATTTCACTCGCCGACGCCTTCTTCAATTCCTCCTTGCTCGAAGAGACCGGCATCGACTCGATCTTGAAGTCCGGCGCGTCGACGTTATCGCAAGAAACCGACTTGGAAGTGGTCGACAGCTTGCGAAACTTCTTGTTCGGACAACCCGGCAGCGGTGGATTTGACCTCGTTTCGCTCAACATCCAACGTGGACGCGATCACGGCTTGGCCGACTTTAACTCCGTCCGCGAAGCGATCGGGTTGGAAGCTTACGACTCGTTCGACCAAATCACCAGTGATGTCGAATTGCAAGGCAAACTCGAAACGCTCTACGGCGATGTCAACAACATCGACTTGTGGGTGGGATTGTTGGCGGAGGATCACGCCGAGGGAAGTTCGTTGGGTGAAACGTCGACGTTGATCATCGCCGATCAGTTTGAACGGCTTCGTGACGGCGATCGTTTCTACTACGAGAACACAATGACCAGCAGCGAAATCCGTGAGATCGAAAACACGACGCTGGCCGACATCATCGAGCGCAACACGACTAACACGTCGCTGCAATCGAACGTGTTCTTTTTCACGCCGACGATCGCAGGAACGGTCACCACCGATACGCCGGTTGTCGAACAAGTCGCGAATCAACAACGCGGCCGTCAAGACCGGGGCAATGACCGGCGCAGTCGAGGGTCAAACGACATCCGCCAATCCACCGTCGGGGTGGAAGGAGTGACGTTGGAGCTGCTCGATAGTGAAGGAGATGTCGTCGACACCGTGATTACCAACAGCGATGGCAATTACGAGTTTGATTCGTTCGATCGCAGCGGCGAATACCAAGTCCGTGTTGCCTCATCCAACGAAATCACCTCGGTCAATTCCGATTCCATCGACCTACTTGTTAGTAGTGGCGACTCGCATTTGAAGAACGTCGATTTTTCCGTCATGGTCTAGTCGCTCACTCGGTGCCGCATGGAATCTCCATGCGGCGGTTACCTTCAACCTGGCTCGGATACGTTCGGTCAGGCTGAAGGCTGTTGCACTTTATGCAAATCCCAGGAGACCCAAAATGATTTCGCGAAGGATATCACGACACAATGACATCCAGGCTCGCGACGCTTGGTTCGCATCCCTCTCGAAAGGTCGCGAATCAATGGACGGCGAGAATGTGTATGTCCAAGCGTTCTGGCCAGAACTAGCGGTGGCATCGCCGGAGGTTGACGCAGGAGTGATGGACGAACGTGCCCGGCTAGACACTGCAATCCCTGCTCCGATTCGCGGACTTAGGGAACGACTTTCTCGCTTCGGAGTGTGACAAAACGAAGTGGAAGTCTCCCTGCTGAATCAGACCCGCTAGTCGAAGCCACGTAACTCAAGACCTCGATCACAGGAACAGTACCATGAGTCGAAAATCCTCCCGCCGTCGTCGGCTAGGCATCGAAGGACTGGAGACTCGTCGCGTTTTGGCCGCAACGCTTTCGGTGGTCGACGGATCGTTGTTAGTCGAAGGTGACGCGGACGGTGCGATCGCGATCGTCGACATGGGCGACGGCACGCTGCAAGTCACCGAGTCGGGGGCGGGCGACGGTGGCGAAGATCAAGTTCAAATCGTCGAGGGCGTCCGTGACGACATCGTCATTAACCTTGACTCCGGCGGACTCGAGGCAAACGACGTCGTCTCGATTGATCTTTCGGCCAACTCCGTCGCCGTCGATACGATCTTCGCGGCACTTGGCGGAGGCGACAACTCAATCAGCCTCGATGGAGGCACGATCACTGGCGATTTGATCGTTCGCGGTGGCGATGGCCATGACACCGTTGTCGTGGCGGAGGATGCGAGTGTCGGACAAGACGTCATGGCATCCCTGGGCAACGGTGACAATACCACATCGATCCTCGGCGACGTGGATGGAAACCTCGCCATCCGCAATGGTGACGGAGATGACACCGTTGCGATCGGCGAGGAATCCGTCATCGGCGGCGGTGTGCGGATGGGACTTGGCGATGGGGCGAACACGGTCGATGTCTCGGGACAGATCGCTCGTGATCTGAACCTTCGCGGCGGGGGCGACGATGACACCATCTCGATCTTGGCAGAAGCCATTGTCGCCGGGAACACACGTGCTTCGCTGGGCGATGGTGATAACACGATGGCGATCGATGGCACCATCGGAAACGACTTGCGTTACCAAGGACTCGATGACGATGACAACGTCGCGATCAACGCGAACGCGACCATCGATGGCGATGTCAAACTAACGCTATCCGGCGGCGACAACGCCGTGATTATCGACGGAACGATTCACGGAACTGTGGACATCCTCAGCGCCCACGAAGACGACACCGTCGAGATTAGCGATGAAGCCAATGTGGATGGCGAAACCAACCTCGCGGTCGGAGAGCAACGCGAACGTGAACAAACCGATCACCGCCGAGCACGTCATCAACGAGCCCGAACGGCACAGTATTAACGCAAAAAAACTAACGATGCCTCATCAATTTCTCAAACCCGCCAAGGCACGCGGCCATAAATACATCACGCTCATTCGCATCCCTCGTGACCCTATCGGTTGCTCTAGTGCGAACCTGCGATGATCCGCGTCCACCACCGGGTGCTCGTGCCGAGAGAGGAAAAAGGCAATGCAAAAATGCAAATCCATAGTGGGTAAAACGCCGCTCCAAACGGAAAACCCTGGCTTCACCCAAGGATGCGAAACAAGCACCAAGATCGAAACTTCATGAACGTGGGCGGCCAAGAGAGACCGAAGCAAATTCATCGCAGCGGTCTCGGTCATGCCGATCCGGACGCAGCAGGGGGGGACACATCGGCGCGCCCGGCTCGCCACGTAGAAACGGCTGACTTACGGGGGGCAACGTTCAGTGAACCAGCGGAGGAAGTTCATTCCTGAACCGCAAAAACCCGTCTGTGAGCGGTTTATTGGGAATCCGCACTGAATTCGTGACCCGAAACGGGGATAAAGAACGCATTGAATGATGGAACTGCCGAACGCGAACTTTCCCGAGACGCTAAACACTGACCACGCCCGGAGTACAGCATGGTTGCCACCGTCAATGATTCCTCCGATTCCGTTCTTACGCCTGAAAAGATGATTGCCCGTGTGCGTCAAGGCAACGGCGAGTCACTCGGCGAACTACTGGAACTGTATCGCAACTACCTAACGGTCCTGGCAACGGCGCAGGTCGGTAATCGGCTGCGTCGCCGCATGAGCAAATCGGACTTGGTTCAAGAAACGATGCTGGCTGCACACCGCGACTTCGGAAAGTTTCGTGGCGGCAGCGAGAGCGAACTGGTCGCGTGGTTACGACAGATCCTTTGCAATTGCCTCAGCCATGCAATCGAAAAACATGTGCACGCCAAGAAGCGAGACGTTCGCCGCGAGGTGGCCCTAGAACATGTCGCCAATCACCTAAACGAAAGTCTTGTTCGGCTTTCTCGATTAGCCGTCGATCCCGCGCCCACACCAAGCCAAGCGATGGCGAACCATGAATTGGCGACCGAGCTTTCCGAGCAACTGGCAAAGTTGAAGGACAACTATCGCGACGTCATCATCTATCGCAATTTGCAAAGTCTCTCGTTCGACGAAATCGCCCAGCGGATGGGGATCAAGTCAGGGGCAGCCCGGATGCTGTGGCTGCGAGCGATCGCCAAGTTCAAAGAGGTCTGCGAATTCAATCACGAGGCCGAGCAATGAATCCATCCCGATTCCCCTTTGGATTAAGCTCGCTCGATGACGCCAACGACGAACCGCTGGCGATGCGAAATCTGAGCGACGCACAAAAAGACGAACTGGGCGTTCTGCTCGAACAGTACTTGGAAGCGCTCGAGACGGGTGTGCCGCCGACGGTCGAATCTCTGACACGCAACGCGATTGAATTACGAGAACCGCTACGCGCTTGCGTGGGCGGACTCGAAAGCTTGCATCGGCTTGCCGGTGGCGAGTCGGCACGCCCCGCCGACGAGACTCGCGATCACGACGAGCGTCGGCTTGGTGCGTTTGATTTGCACGAAGAAATTGGGCGAGGTGGGATGGGCGTTGTCTATCGCGCCACCCAACGTTCCTTGAATCGCACCGTTGCCGTAAAGGTCTTGCCGCTCGCGTCCGTGTTGGACCCTCGACAATTGACTCGGTTTCAACACGAAGCCGAGGCCGCAGCCAGTTTGCTGCACCCACACATCGTCCCCGTTTTCGCGATCGGTTGCGAACGTGGCGTTCACTTTTATGCGATGCAGTACATCCGCGGGCAATCGGTCGCGGAGTGGATTGAATGCTGTCGCCCCCACGATGCCGAATGTCAAAACGTCGTCTCGATCGCCGCCGACGTTGCGGATGCGCTTCACGCGGCTCACGAACTGGGCATCGTCCACCGTGACATCAAACCCTCCAACCTGTTGCTCGACGACACCGGAAAAGTCTGGATCACGGACTTCGGACTGGCGAGGATTCAAAGTGACACGGCGGTGACGCAATCGGGCGATGTGTTGGGCACGATGCGTTACATGAGTCCCGAACAGGCGCGAGGTGAATCGGCGGTCGTCGACGGACGCAGTGACATCTATTCGCTTGCTGCAACGCTCTACGAAATGCTGACGTTGCAGCCCGCCCATCAAGGTGACGACGCTCCCACCATTTTGCGAACCTTCGACGACGATTCGACCAAGCCGCTGCGCCGCTTGCGTCCCGGTCTACCGCGTGATCTCGAAACGGTGATTGGCAAAGCGATGTCGAGCACTCGCGACGGTCGCTATGAAACGGCCAGTGAATTTGCGATGGACCTGCGTCGCGTCCTCGCCGGCGAACCGACGATCGCGCGGCCGCCCACGATCGTCGACCGGTGCGTGCGTGTCGCCAACAAGTACCGATCCGCAGTCGTTGCAACCGCATTGGTTGGGATGTTGGCGGTGATCGGGTTTGCCATTGGCACCGCGAAACTTGCCGCTGCGAAACAAGTTTCCGATGCGCACGCCGCCCAATCACGCGAAAACGAGATCATCGCCCGCGACGCAATCAATGGACTCGGCAGCCAAGTGGCGGAGTTGTTGTCCGACATTCCGGCCGCAAATTCCGTTCGCCATCGCTTGCTTCGTGAAACGTTAGATTATTACCAACGTTTCGCGGGTTCACCCTCGATCGACGGGATCGACAACCGACGTCGCTCGGAAGACTTGGCCGTCACGTTTGGAAAAATGGGGGTCCTGCAATCCGAACTCGGTGATCGTGCCGCGGCCATCGAATCGCTGCAAACGTCCGAGCAACTCTACCAGCGATTGGCACAAACGTTTGCCAGCGACCCGTTACTGGAACTCGAATGGTCGATCAGCCAGAACAACCTTGGCGAGGAACTCGCCGCCGCCGGTGATGCAAATGCGGCATCGAAATGGTTCAACCAAGCCATCCCGATTCAAAAACGCTTGCATGACGATGGGGATGCAAACGCAAGCCGAGAACTCGCAAAAACGCTCAACAACGTGGGCGGAATGTTGGCCGGCACCGAAAACATCGAAGCAGCCAAAGCCGCCTATACCCAAGCGATTGATCTGCTTGAACGCCAAAACGCGATGGCCGATTTGCGATGCACCATTCAATCGAACTTGGCCGGCGTGTTGGCGAAACGGGAACCGGCGCTGGCCGCGGAACTCGCGAGCCAGTCGCTCGCTCACCAACTCACTCGATTGGAAGCCGACGCCAGCGATCCCAAACTTGCCACGCAAGTCGTCGTCACACTCAATTCGCTGGCCAACGCACAAACACAATCCAGCCTGCATCAAAAGGCGGTCACCACCCTGCGGCAAGCGGTCGAAATCGGTCAGCAACTGCACACGCGGTGGCCCAATCAAGCGTCCTACCATCGAGACCTCGTCATCAGCCTGAACCACCTCGGCATGGCACTATCCGAACTCGGCCGATTGAAACAGGCCGACGTCGTGTTGGGGCAAGCCGTCCAGCACGCTCGGCAGCTAAATAATACGTTCGCCGATAACGCCGAAGTGCAAAGCATGCTCGGTGGCGTGTTGAACAATCGTGGCTTTTTGAAGCGACAAGTCGGTGACGCCGATGCCGCGCGACGACATTACAAAGAGGCGGCGGATCACCAGCAGATCGCGGTAGAGTTGGCACCTCAGAATGTTCGCTATGCGGAGCTGCTGAACAAGCACCGCTACAACTTAAAACAATTGGAGGGTAAATCATGAGCAGTCCATCCTCCACCCGTCCCTCTCGTTACCTGTGCTTAGAACGACTCGAAAGTCGTTCGCTGCTTGCTGGCGGATTGATGGCGGATGGATTGGCCGAATTCACCGGCGGCGACGATCGACTCGATCGGTCCAGTGCGAAGCAACACCAGTCCATCGCGCTGCAAAGCGGGCCAACTCAAAGTAACGCGCCCCCCAATAACGCGCCCCCCAATAACGCGTCCCCCAATAACGCGAACCGGCCTATCGCTGGCGAGTTTGCTGCGCAAGGCCGATTGCAACCGACTCTCAATCCCGCAACCGAATCGTCTCAACAACAACGTCTCCAATCGCAACCATCGGTAGCTGCAGAGAACACTCCCAGTGGATTCATTGTTTTGGGTGCTGCCTCCGCTCCCCAAACGCTGGCCACTGATGCGGTGCTTGCATCGCTTGCCAGTGTTTCGAGCGAATCCACCGCCGTTGCGGACGAGGCAATCGCCGGCGTGCCCTCCTCGGAAGTATCCACCATCCAATCGGCGGACACGTCCGTGCGGAGACCGCTCGGCCAGACTCCCGACATCGTTGAAATCACCTCTCCCGAACCGATCGACTTCGATTCCAGCGAACGTGATGGCACGGTGGATTTAACTCCGCTGTTGGCCCAGCCGTTTCAGCCGACCGAGCGTCCAAGCGAGGATACGTGGGAACTCAATCGTGAAACGCTGCCACGACTGAAACAAGCTATTGAAATCACACCGGGTGAACTCGCCCGACTCGCCGATAACGTGGTGACCGATTGGTTCGGAGGTCCGGGCGGGATGGTCGCTGTGGACCATGTCCAGCTACCTGGCGAGCGTTTCCCACTCGACAACGCGATCGTTGACATTCAATTGGAATCGACGGTAATGCTCTATCGTTCCCTTGATCTCTTTGCCGCGTCGACTGGGTCGCCCATCTCGATCCCTATTTCGATTCCTATTTCGGGCCCAGTCTTGGATGCGCTGATGACAACGCTTGAAAAAATTGCGGAATCCGAGACGCAACCGGTGGATAACCCCGCGCCGATCAAAGTTTCGACGATCGCCTATCCTGCGATCGCCGTCGCCGCCACCGGAGCGGCCCTCTCCGCGCGGCAACGTTCCAAGAAGGCTGAATTCCTAAAAACCCCACGCCGATAACGGCCGATCATCCGGTCGCAGGCATTCAAACGCTTCGGTCACTTGCTGTGGCGCTGGATCGATCGAGAAGCGAAGGCCGGTCACTGGACGAATGTGAACTGAATGAACCATGGGGGCAAAATCATTCATCGCTAAATCTGGCGGATGGTTTTTATTTCTGCCCATTTGGAACGGATGAAACAATCCGTAGAGTCTGATCCGAGCCCCGCTGCCAATGCCTCGACGTGGGTCGATGAGTATGGCGATTCGCTTTATCGCTATGCGTTGTCGCGGCTGCGCAATCCGGAAGCGGCGGAAGAAGTGGTGCAACAAACATTTTTGGCTGGTTTAGAGCATCGGGATCAATTTTCCGGGTCTGGATCACAGCAGGGGTGGCTGACGGGAATTCTGAAACGCAAGATCATTGACTTTGTTCGTCAACGAAGTCGCTCTGCGCAAACCGCCGAAGTGGACATGCGCGATCCATTGGACTCGTTTTTTGATCGTAGCGGGAGCTGGAAAAAGAATGTTCATGAGACGTTGCTAGAGCCGCTTGATTCGGTCGATCGGAAGGAATTTTGGCCGATCTTTCAAAAGTGCCTCGGAACGTTGCCTCAGCGACAATCCGGGGCGTTCATGCTAAGAGAAATCGAGAATCTAGAATCAGCAGAAATTTGTGAGGAGCTGGAGATCAGTGCATCCAATCTGTGGGTGCTACTGCATCGCGCGCGTCTTCGTCTCGCCCACTGCATTAAATCGCGGTGGCTTCAAGAAAATGAATAACCATCGACGTGACCCAGTGGTTTCGTGGGACGAGCGAATGGATTGGAGAACTTACGTTGCCGTGGAAACACCGCCAACTCTCGCTGCAAGGCTTCCGCTTCGAACGCACGGGTTCCATCGACGACAAAGTATGACAAGTCCCGCGAACAAAGTGTTGACCGATTGGTCAACACCCGATAATGTTGCGGGGTAGCGTGAGACGAGCCCGCCCGTGTGGCGAATCGAGAAACGGAGGGGCGCAGGTTGGCTCCTCCTTTTTTTCCCTACTCTAGACCGAATGGTCAAAACAAAGAAAGGCAGTACTATGACCGATTTTACCGTTCACACGATTGAGACCGCCGGAGAGAGCAAACCGTTGCTCGAGGACAGCCAGAAAGCCTACGGCTTTGTGCCTAACCTGCACGCCGTGATGGCGGAATCGCCCGCGTTGTTGGAAGCTTACAAGACGATCAACGAAATCTTTGGCAAAACGAAGCTGAGCGAAACCGAACGCCAAATCATTGCGATGACCAATAACCGTTTGAACGGTTGCACCTACTGCATGGCCGCCCACACGTCGATCATGCAGGGAGCGAAAGTCCCGGAAGATGTTATCACGGCGCTTCGTGAAGGCACGCCAATTGCTGATCCAAAACTAGAGGCACTACGAGTCTACGCTGAAAAGGTCAACGTCAGTCGTGGTTGGCCTGAAGAAAGCGATATCGAAGCACTGTTGGCAGCGGGATACACCAAGCAAACGGTTTTCGACGTGATTGTAGGGACCGCTTACAAGGTGCTATCGAACTACACCAACCACATCGCTCAAACGCCGCTCGACAAACCCTTCGCGAAGAACGAGTGGAGTCCGGAAGCTTAGTCAGCGGGTCAAAGCAAGCAAATCAATCCATCCCTTTTTCAAGGACAGACAGATGACATTTGACGTCAAGAACAAGACGGTTTTAGTAACCGGAGCAAACCGCGGTATCGGTAAAGCCATTCTCGAAGAGGCGTTTCGTCGCGGGGTAGCGAAGGTTTACGCGGCGGTGCGAAACACCGATTCCGCCAGCCCGTTGGTTGCCGAGCACGGTGAACGCGTGGTCCCCATTCGAGTCGACCTTGACGACCCGAAATCAATTACCGCAGCGGCAGCAACGGCGACCGATGTCGATGTCGTCGTCAACAACGCTGGGGTGATGAAGATCTCCTCGGCGATTGGCGATGATGCAATCGAGACATTGCAGTTCGAAATGAATGCAAATGTCTACGGTCTGATTCGGGTCGCACAGGCCTTTGCTCCTGTCTTGAAAGCGAATGGCGGCGGTGTCTTCGCGCAGCTCAACAGTATCGCGTCGGTCAAAACATTTCCGGACTTCGCGACCTATTGTGCCTCCAAAGCGGCGAGTTACTCCATTACCCAGGGACTGCGAGGCACGCTGGGAGCCCAAGGCACCCACGTCGTCAGCGTTCACCCAGGGCCGATTCAAACCGACATGGGAGCGGCAGCAGGCTTCGGCGAGATCGCTGCGTCGCCCTCCATGGTCGCGACTGCCACCTTTGACGCCATCGCCAAAGGTCGTTTTCACGTCTGGCCCGATCCGATGGCCGAGCAGGTTGGCGCTGCCTACCAAAGCTTCGCCGAAAACATCGTCGAAGCGGACATGCAGGAAAGTCTTGCGTGATCACGGATGTCGCTGCTTGACGTCATTTCAATCAACGTGCCAGCACTTCGCTGGCCACAGGAAAACATCGTTTCGCAATCTCATCGTCCGAGGAAGTCAGCCCAGGCCGAAACTCCACAGCGGAATCGGGCTGGTTGCCGCCAAACGACGTGTTGCCGAAGGTGCCACCGTGATCATCACCGGCCGCGGCAAGGAAGCGGTCGATGAACCGGTTAACGGAGCGGTCGTGGAGAGTGACGCGGACGTGTCAGCCACAGACGGCTAGCGGTGGGCTGATCACAGCAAAACTCGTAAACGCACCACGTCCCAGGCTAGCGTCGACGCCTCCCCCCAAAAACTGTATGAGACAATCAAATGAAGACAAAACTTACCGCACTCACGATGATCGTTTTCGGTTTTGCATTCGCTGGCACCAACGCGATCGCACAACAGACCAATGAAAGTGCCAGCCACGCACATCAAGCCAGCCACGCACATCAAACAGGGAAATCCATGCCGACCCCCAAAATCATCATCTTCGATGTCAACGAAACCCTGCTTGATCTTGCCCCCTTAAAGGCATCGGTCGGAAAAGCCCTCGGCGGCCGCGAAGACCTGTTGCCGTTGTGGTTCTCGACGATGTTGCACTACTCACTGGTTGAAACCTTGACGGGCACCTACCACAGCTTCGGTGAAATCGGCACCGCCGCGCTAATGATGGTAGCGGAAACCCAAGGCATTGAACTTTCGCAGGAAGATGCCAAGGAAGCGATCGTGACACCGCTTCGCTCGCTACCGCCACATCCGGATGTGGTGGCAGGACTAAAGGCACTCAGAAACGATGGCTTCCGAATCGTCAGTTTGACCAATTCATCCGCCGTCGGAGTGGAAACCCAATTCAAAAACGCAGGCCTGACGGAGCTTTTCGAAAAACGTTACAGCGTCGACCACGTCAAGAAATTCAAACCACACCCTGACACGTACCGCATGGTGCTGGACGATCTGGGCGTCAAACCGATCGACGTACTGATGGTCGCAGCGCACGCGTGGGATTTGGCGGGAGCCAAAAACGTGGGACTGCAAACGGCCTTCGTTGCTCGGCCCGGCAAGACTCTCTATCCGAATGTCGCCAAGCCCGACTACGTCGTGAAGGATCTTTTGGCACTCGAAAAGGCCTTGCAAGAAAACGACTCGGTCGCGGGAAATTAGTGCGAAGCAACATGGCAGTCTCCATTCCGGCGACCCCCCTTTTCGCCAGAATTTGATTGTTGACAGCCGTTTGAAATCCCGATACTCTTATCGTAGACAAACGATAAAGGAAGCCAATGGCGAAGCGATCTCCTAGCAAAACATGCGATTCGACGCCGGTGAAGTTGACGGCGGATCCGACGGCCGAGACGTTTGCGAAGTTGGCATGGGCGATCGCACATCCCGCCCGCGTACAGATCGTGCGGTTGTTGATCGGTCGCAAAGCTTGTATTTGTGGCGAGATTGTGGATTGTTTGCCGTTGGCTCAATCCACCGTCTCGCAACACCTCAAGATTCTCAAAGAGTCGGGGCTGATCCAGGGCGAGGTCGATGGCCCGAAGGTCTGTTACTGCATCAACTCTGACAAACTTGAACAACTCAAAACGCTTGTCGCGGGATTATGACGGCGTTTTTTTACAAACAGCCATCGCCAATCGGCGATAAGCGATTTTGACAGTTTGATTTATTTTCTCACGATCAAGGGATCCATGATGACCAAGGTACAAATTTACGACAAAGCGATGTGCTGCTCGACTGGCGTTTGCGGGCCGCAGGTGGATCCCGCCTTAGCGAAGTTCGCCGCCGATCTGGATTGGCTCAAAAGCCAAGGTCACGATGTGGCTCGGTTCAACCTAGCCCAAGCCCCCGCCGAGTTCGCGAGCAACGCCCATGTGCAAAAGATGCTCGCCGAAGAAGGTGTCGAGTGCTTGCCGTTGGTCATTGTGGATGATCGCGTGGTCAGCCGTAGCGAATACCCATCGCGTGAAAACCTTGCGATGTGGACCGGCACCGTGATGAAGCCCAAAGCCACGCTACCGATGGCAAGTGACTCGGGTTGCTGTGGTGGCAATTCGGGCTGCTGTTGAAACCGAAGCACAGCTTTCCGCTTACGCGGTCCAACACCATCCCGCTTGCGCGGCCCAACAGCACGTCAGGCGAGCCGCCTGCACCCCATTTAAATCCAGGAGAAACGACATGCAATTTCTCAATCATCCCACTCGCAACTTGTTTTTCACAGGCAAAGGCGGCGTCGGAAAAACGTCGATGGCGTGTGCGAGTGCCGTTCAATTGGCCGATCGCGGTTTGCGAGTGCTGCTCGTTTCAACCGACCCCGCATCCAATCTCGACGAGGTGTTGGGCACACCGCTGGCGGGTGAACCGACGCCCATCGAGTCCGTGCCAAATCTATTTGCAATGAACCTTGACCCCGAAGTGGCGGCTCACGAATATCGCGAGCGGATGGTGGGTCCGTATCGCGGCGTGTTGCCGGACGCGGCAGTGCGCAGCATGGAAGAGCAGTTTTCGGGATCGTGCACGCTGGAGATCGCAGCGTTCGACGAGTTCGCAAAATTGCTCGGTGACAAACAGGCGACGTCGCAGTTCGACCATGTTGTCTTTGACACGGCGCCGACGGGCCACACGCTGCGTTTGCTGACGTTGCCATCAGCTTGGACGGGATACATCGACAACAATACGACCGGCACCTCGTGTCTGGGGCCACTCGCGGGTTTGCAAGCTCAGACGTTGATCTACAAGCAAACCGTTGCAGCGTTGGCCGATGCGGATTGTACGACGTTAGTCCTGGTCACGCGTCCTGAACCCTCGGCGTTTCGCGAAGCCGCTCGAACGAGCAGGGAGCTGCAAGAATTAGGCGTTCACAATCAGCACTTGATCGTCAACGGTGTCTTCAAGAGTCAAACGCCAACCGATGAGATCGCCACAGCGATGAGCCGTCGTGGTGACGAAGCGGTCGCAGCCATGCCAGCCGAGCTCGCCGGGCTGGAGCGTTCGACCGTCCCCTTGGCGTGCAGCGGGTTGATGGGAGTTGATTCGCTTCGGCGTGTCGGGCAAACAGAAACATCACATTCACCGGCCCCGCTAGCAACACGTTCGCACGCCGACTTCCCCGCCGGGCTGGATTCATTGATGGATGAACTCGCCGCCGTCGGCCATGGCGTGATTCTAGCCATGGGCAAGGGGGGCGTTGGCAAAACGACGGTGGCGGCGGCCGTTGCGGTCGCGTTGGCGGAGCGGGGTTTCGACGTGCATCTTTCGACCACCGACCCGGCTGCTCATGTCTCGGCGACGATTGCAGCGGACGAACTCGCGGGGCTGAGCGTCGGTCGTATCGACCCGGCTCAGGAAACCGCGGACTACACCGCTGAGGTGATGCAGACCGCCGGCAAGGACTTGGACGCCGAGGGAAAAGCGTTGCTCGAAGAAGATTTACGTTCGCCATGCACCGAAGAAATTGCGGTGTTCCGGGCGTTCGCCAGAGCGGTCTCCGAAGGGGCGAACCGATTTGTCGTGTTGGACACCGCTCCGACCGGGCACACGATTCTGTTGCTTGATTCGGCGTTGGCCTATCACCGCGAAGTGACTCGGCAAGCGAGCCAGATCCCTGAGTCGGTTGAAAAGTTGTTGCCCCGTTTGCGTGATCCCGACTTCACGCGTGTGTTGGTGGTGACGTTGCCCGAAGCGACTCCCGTTCACGAAGCGGCACGATTGCAGCAGGACTTGCGGCGTGCGGAGATCGAACCATTCGCGTGGGTCATCAACCAAAGTCTCGCGCCGCTTGACGTGACCGATCCGACGTTGCGTCAGCGACAACATCACGAGTTGCCGTTCATCCAAGAAGTGGAGTCGACACTTGCGACTCGCGTTGCCCTCGTCCCTTGGCAAAACGAACCGCCCACCGGTTTGGCTGGTTTGCGGCGCATCATTTCGGCCCCTTCGTCCCTGACCCACTAAACCATCGTCATTCCATTAAGATTAAAACCCATGATCAAAAAGAAAGTTCTGTTTCTCTGCACCGGCAATTCTTGTCGCAGCCAAATGGCCGAGGGTTGGACGAGGCACTTCCACGGTGACGCGATCGAAGCCTACTCGGCTGGGATCGAAACGCACGGCATGAACCCCAATGCGATGCGAGTGATGAAGGAAGCGGGCGTGGATATCTCGAGCCAATCGTCGAAGCTCGCCAGTACGCTTGCGGAAGTCCCGCTCGATTTGGTCATCACCGTGTGCGGTCACGCTGACGAGAACTGCCCGGCGTTTCTGGCCCAGGCGAAGTTGGTTCACGTCGGTTTCGATGATCCACCGAAGCTCGCCAAGGACGCTGCCAGCGAAGAACAAGCCCTCGATTCTTACCGCCGAGTGCGGGACGAAATCCGCGATTTTGTGAACGAACGGTTGCCCGAATTGCTTCGCAGTTGAGCCCGACGACAACGCAGGAAAGATTCATCAAGGCGGGTGCACTCACACGGCACCGCGCCATCGACGCCCGCAACTCGCCCTGAGGCGGGTCACGATGCGGGCCGCGGACCCGCGTCCTCGATCATCGAACATAGGTTTCGATCATCGAACTCAATCGCGCCGTAGCGATTGCGATGCGTGACAGGCCCGATTCGCAAGCCCGATTCGCAAGCCCGATTCGCAAGCCCGATTCGCAAGCCCGATTCGCAAGCCCGATTCGCAAGCGGCGGCCGGACGGTTCACGATGTCCGGTTCACGATGTCCGGTTCACGATGTCCGGAGCATTGCCAAAACAGCCCGGCTCATCTCGGTCTGGAACCCGCTAGCAACGCACGCCTCTGATCGGCAAATAAACGCGGTCTCTGGCCTTGATTGGCGGAAGCCGTGGCGGACCCGCACGCACGTCGCGCATTGCAAGGAAGATGCTTCGCTGGGCTGATCTTGCTTTCGCTGGGCTGATCTTGCTTTCGCTGGGCCGATCTTGCTTTCGCTGGGCCCTAATTTGCTTCCCTTTTCTACAGGCAATGCGACCATTTCTTTAGACAATGCGACAACGATGCCAAATAACAAGACCGTGATTGTGACTGGCGGATCAGGAGGTATTGGAGGTGAAATTTGCTCCAAACTTGCCAACGCTGGCTGGAAAACCGTTGTGCACTACCACAGCGACAAAGAGTCGGCGGAGAAGGTCGTAGCTGAGATCAAGGCCAAGGGAGGCAAGGCGTTTGCCGCGAAGTGCGACCTTAGCGATGAACAAGCGGTTACGGAACTGTTTGACACCTCCATTGCCGAGTTTGGCGAATTGCACAGCTTCGTTGCCTGTGCGGGAATCGCGGGCAGCGGACCGGTGGTGGAAACGTCCCTGTGTGAGTTCCAAAAACTGCTCCGCGTCAATGTCGTGGGGGCCTACCTAACGATTCGTGAAGCAGCACGCCGAATCGAAGAGGGGGGGCGAATTGTCTTCATTTCTTCTCAACTCGCCGAACGTCCGCGAGAGGGAACCGGACTGTACTCGGCAACGAAAGCGGCCATGGACGCCATGATTGTTTCGATGTCGCGAGAACTAGGATCACGACGCATCACGATCAATAGCGTTCGCCCCGGTGCGACCGAGCCGGGAATGTTTGCCAATAGCAACGAAGAGCGTAAAGAGTATTTTCGCAACCTATCTCCGTTCAAACGACTCGGCCATCCCAACGACATCGCCGGCGTCGTCGAGTTTTTACTCAGTGACGATGCGAGATGGATGACCGGTCAACACCTTCGGGTCGATGGCGGCGCGTCCAATTGAGGGTGTCCGCTGAATCGCGACCTTACGAAAAAAACGCATAGCCCCCCTTCAATCGGAGATGATGATGAATGACTTAAAACAGAGAGACGGGCGTGTGGCGCTCTCGTTGTCGCTTCTTCGCATCGGAGTTGGCATTGTTTTCTTCATGTGGACACTCGACAAACTGCTCAACCCCGAACACGCGGCGAGTATCTATGAACGGTACTATTTGACGCCCGGTCTTGGCACGTCCTTGATGGTCGGTTTGGGTGTTGTGCAAATGATCTTGGTTTTGTCATTTCTCGCCGGTTTTTTTCGCACATGGACTTACGGAATCATCGCGGTATTGCACACCGTTTCCACCCTCAGTTGTTACAAGCAATACATGAATCCTTGGGAAAAGCCGAACTTGTTGTTCTTTGCGGCGTTTCCGATGTTGGCGGCATGCATCGCACTGTGGTTACTGCGTGAAGATGACACATGGACCGTCGATGGATGGAGGCAACGTCGCCATGACGCGGCTAAAACATTGACGGACACAGAAAGTTGACTCCGCAGGACGCTTGAAATGATAGAAATGTCGATTTAAGCGAAGGGAGTGCTATTTTTAGGGTTGTGCAACGTACCCCCGATTGCTGCTAAAACGGAGGAACCGGACTACCAAGAAATTGAACAACGGAGAAACCAATGATCAGACATCATCGATGGATCGCCTCGTTCGCGATCTTGCTCATGTGCACTTGTGTCGTCGTCTATTCCCAGCGGCCTGGCGGTCGAGCGGACCGCGCGTCGGTGATTGAGGAGCCGTTCGTCGGTATCGTCACATCCGAAGGCATCCAACGCGATCTGTTTTCGATCAAATCCACCGGCGTGACCACCGAACCTGTTCGCGAGGCTGCGGAAGCGTTCTTGGCGGGATTGAGCGACGATCAACGCAAACGGACCGTCTTCCCGGTCGACGATTCAGAATGGCAGCAGTGGGACAACCGGCACAGGTCGAAACGCCAGGGTGTTGGCTTCGATGAAATGTCCGAAGCACAGCGAAAGTTAGCCTTCGAAATGCTGGGCAAAAGTCTGAGTGCCAAGGGGCTCAAGAAAACCAAAGACATCATGAAGCTCAATGGCACGCTAGCCGAACTCGCCGACAACTTCGACGAATACGGCGAGTGGCTGTACTGGGTCACCATCATGGGCGAACCTTCCAAAACCCAGCCTTGGGGTTGGCAGCTCGATGGGCACCATCTCGTCATCAACTACTTCGTGTTAGGAGATCAAGTGGTCATGAGTCCTGTTTTCATGGGCTCGGAACCGGTGGAAGCCAAGGCAGGAAAGTTCAAAGGCACGATCGTCATGCAAGACGAACAAAACAAAGGCCTTGCCTTCATGCAGAGTTTGACCGACGACCAACGGTCCAAGGCAATCCTGATGCAGAACAAAAACGGCAACAACAACTTAACCGAAGCGTACAAGGACAACGTCGTTCTTGACTACGCTGGTATCGTTGGATCAGAGCTCAGCGACGAGCAGAAGAATGGCCTGATCCGCTTGATCGAAGAATACGTCGGCAACCTGCGTCAGGAACACGCGACGGTTCGCATGTCCGAGGTCAAAGAGCACCTCGATGAAACCTACTTCGCTTGGATCGGCGGAACGACCGAAGAGAGTGTTTACTACTATCGAATTCATAGCCCTGTCGTCCTGATCGAGTTCGACCATCAACGCCGAGTTGCGCCGTTTCGCACCGCCGAACCCACTCGCGACCACATTCACACGGTGATCCGAACGCCCAACGGAAACGACTACGGAAAAGACCTGCTGCGACAACACCACCACAACCACCCGCACTGATTTCACCAACTTCATTTCCATCAAAGGCTGAGAAAACGAATGCTCAAATCACTAACACGCATATTCCTGCTGACATCCCTAACGGCAATTCCCGCCATGGCACAAGAAACGTCAACCACTCCATCGCTTTCCCGACAGTTGGCTGAAAAGGCTGCCGGTTTTGCCAAGCGAGCGCCGGCCGATCGACGCGCGACGTTCGCCAAAGGCATCGAAGACGTTCGCGCAAGCGGAATCGAAGCATCGGCGAAGCAAGTCGGTGATGACGCCGTGGATGGAACCTTGAAGGGATGGAAGGGCGATTCCGTCACACTCAGCGAACTATGGAGCCAAGGGCCAGTCGTGGTGATGTGGTATCGCGGCGGTTGGTGTCCTTACTGCAACCTTCAACTACGAGCGATGCAGCAATCTCTCGACAAGATTGAAAACGCGGGTGCGAAGCTCGTTATCTTGACGCCGGAGTTGCCGGAGAAAGCAAAGGAAACCGCTGAAGCAAGCGGCATTTCAATCGTCGCCCTGCACGATAAAGACTTGGCACTCGCCAAACAGTATGGAATCGTTTTTGAATTGCCCGACGCGATCGCTCCGATGTACCAGTCTCGATTGCCGCAATACAATGGGAACGATGCTTTAGAACTGCCACTATCAGCCACGTACGTCATCAATTCCTCGGGGAAAATCACCTACGCTTTCCTGGACGCCGACTACAAAAAGCGGGCGGAACCCAGCGAGGTGATTCAAGCGGTCAAAGCGGCCACCCAAAAATGAGCTGGCTTTGTTTAGCTTAACCAGGTAGGCAGGAGTCTTTCGGTAGATTAGCCGTTTTGGCGTTAGCCACGGTTCAAGCGGTTCAACCGGGGCTAACGCCCAATGGCACTCACTTTGACGTTGGGTCTTCTGGATCGTTGGGTTTACTTTTCTTTTTTCGTTTCTGGAAGTGGGTGGTTTTGGGGCGGCGGACGTAGGCTTCGCGTGGATAACTGCGGCCTGGGCGGTTGGGAAGCTTTTGCTGTGAGGCGTAGTGCAGCACGCGATCCAAACGTTCGATCCAACGACTGGGGTCACTGACTTCAACCCCCTGCAGCAT